>JBDSRC010000217.1:0-11889 GCA_039929505.1 Gemmatimonadaceae bacterium | reverse complement strand
GCAGCGTAATCGCGACGCTCAGCGACGGGAATCCCGCCGGGACAGGGGAGGGGAGCACGCCAAATGGCTTTGGGCTATCCGCTGACGGCAAGCGTTTGTTCGTCGCCGAAGCCGATAACAACGCAGTTGGTGTCTTCGATCTGTCGGCAACGACCGCCGGCGTTCCGTCGTCAGCGGGAAACGATTCTCTCATCGGGAGAATCCCCGTCGGATGGTATCCGTCCGCGGTGATCGCGGACGGCGCCAACCTTTTCGTGCTCAACGCCAAAGGCCGTGGGACGCGCCCGAATCCCGGTCTCAGGCACCCCGGTCAATCCATCCCGGGCAAGACTGGCGATTACACCCTCGGACAAATTAACGGAACGCTTACGGTCCTCTCTGCTGCAGCGACGGACGCGCCCGGTCTTGCTGCCTACTCGCAGCGGGTTGCCACGGCCAACGGTTGGAACGCGTCGAAGCGTGAGGCGAGCTATCCGCCGTTCGAGCACGTGATTTACGTCATCAAGGAGAACCGGACATACGACCAGATTCTGGGCGACCTCCCTCAGGGGGACGGCGATACTTCTCTCGTATTCTTTCCGCGGGCGGTTTCGCCGAACCATCACGCCCTGGCGGAGCGGTTTGGAATCTTCGATCGGTTCTTCGTGAACGCCGAGGTGAGCGCGGATGGCCATAACTGGTCTACCGCCGCGTACGTGACGGACTACACGCAGAAGACGACGCCTTCCAACTACTCATCGCGCGGACGGACCTACGATTACGAGGGGACGAATCGCGACGTCGTACCTGAAGAAGATGTCGCCGAACCGTCGAGCGGGTATCTGTGGAACCTCGCGGAACGCGCGGGAATCACCTACCGGAATTACGGCGCGTATGTCGTCGAAGTCGCTGCGGGTGGAACTGGCTCGAAAACGTATGCGGGAACGAAGAAAGCTCTTGCCGCGCATACGAGCGCAGACTTTCCCGGTTACGACATGGACATCCCCGATCAGCGACGTGTGGATGTATGGCTGACCGAATTCGAGACCTTCGTGAAGACGGGAAAGCTGCCGGCATTTCAAATCGTACGGTTGCCCAACGATCACACTCAGGGAGCGCGCGCGGGCAAGCCGACGCCAAGAGCGCACATGGCGGATAACGATCTCGCGCTCGGGCGAATGGTGGAGGCGGTGTCGAAGAGCCCGTTCTGGAAGAACACCGTCATTCTCGTGCTGGAGGACGACGCGCAGGACGGGCCCGATCATGTCGACTCGCACCGGTCAGTGCTGCTGGTAATCTCTCCGTACAACACCGGCCGCGTATTTCATCGTTTCGTCAATACCACTGACGTACTCGCAACGATGGAGGACATTCTTGGTCTGGGACGGCTCTCTCAGTTTGACCATTACGGGCGACCGCTCTGGGAGATCTGGGAAAAGCGTCCGGACCTGCGGCCCTACACGGCACTCACACCATCGGTATCGTTGCGAGAGCTGAACCCGAAGTCCGGCGCGCTGGCCGAAGCGTCGAAGGGCCTCGCGCTCGCTGCCGAAGATGAGGCGAATGAGGATCTGTTCAACCGGATCCTCTGGAAGGCGATCAAGGGAGACAAGCCATATCCCGGAACCAGGAGAATGTCGACTCTCGAAGCGGAGATCCTGCGCTGATCAGCTGATTGCCACCCCGTCCGCAGCGAAGAGGTGCACTTGCTCGGTCGGCGCCGTGACGCTGATGCGATCCCCGACCTCGGGCACGCGCTCGTTGGAGACGGAAGCCATCATGCGGCCGGTGCCGCCCTCCACGTCGAAATGAACGTGACTCGTGCCGCCCAATCGCTCGACCAGCACAACCCGACCCACGAGCGAGCCGCCTGATTGCACGCCCTGCCCGGATGAATCGCCCGGTTCCACGCGTAGGTCTTCCGGACGAATACCCAGGATCATTGGCTCTCCGCGTGGTCGATTTACAGTTCTGGCTCGGGGTAGACCGATGCGAATGCCGGCCGCGGAGAAAGACACCTCGCCACC
Source organism: Gemmatimonadaceae bacterium (assembly GCA_039929505.1). Lineage (GTDB taxonomy): Bacteria > Gemmatimonadota > Gemmatimonadetes > Gemmatimonadales > Gemmatimonadaceae > UBA4720. The sequence goes on along the minus strand of JBDSRC010000217.1, from coordinate 9,883 downwards.
TTCGCCCTGGAGGGCGCCGTCCACGAAATTCATGGTCGGGGTGCCGATGAAACCGGCAACGAAGCGGTTGACGGGCGCGCGATAGAGCTCGATCGGCCGGCCAACCTGCTGGATCCGTCCATCAGCCAGAACGACGATGCGGTCGCCGAGCGTCATTGCTTCGACCTGGTCGTGGGTGACGTAGATGGTCGTGGTCTTGAGCCGGCGCTGGAGGCCGCCGATCTCGATGCGCATTTGGGCGCGGAGTCCGGCGTCGAGATTCGACAGTGGTTCATCGAACAGGAATACCTTGGGCTCGCGCACCATCGCGCGGCCCATCGCGACGCGCTGGCGCTGGCCTCCCGAGAGCTGCTTCGGCTTGCGATCGAGGAGCGGGGCGAGGCCCAACATTCCGGCGGCCCACGTGACGCGGCGCTCGATCTCCTGACGCTCGATTTTTCTGAGACGAAGGCCGAGCGAAAGATTCTCGCGCACCGTCATGTGTGGGTAGAGGCCATAGTCCTGGAACACCATTGCCACGTCTCGCTCGCGCGGAGCCAACGGCGTCACGTCACGGTCATCGATCCGGATTGTCCCTGACGTCACGTCCTCGAGTCCGGCTACCATCCGGAGGATCGTGGATTTTCCTGAGCCTGAGCCGCCGACCAGGACAAGTAGCTCACCATCGTCGACGGTGAGACTGAAGTCTTCGACTACCGTTGCGTCGGCGAAGGATTTGTGAACGTGCTCGAACGATACGGATGGCATCTATTGCATCCGACCGGAATCGTGGGTGGGAGAGTCCGGCGTTCGGCAGAGGGGATCCAAGTCCTGAGTCGATAGTGAGTCAGTCGTAGTTAACAGTGCCTGCTCGCGCGTGGCGGCATCGGGAAGGATTACGGGTACGCAAGCGGGAAACTGAGGTCGGAGTTCCCGAATAGGGGAAGAACATGTTGCTATGCAGGATTTTCGGCGACTGATGGTTTGGGCTCGAGCACACGCGCTGGTGCTGGGCGTTCGACGGGCCGCCCGAAACTTTCCGCGAAGCGAGCGGGGAACGCTAAAATCACAGATGGTCACGTCTGCTGAGTCCGTAGCCTTCAACATCGTCGAAGGGTGTGGAGCTTCACGTCCGAAAGAGTTCGCCCGCTTTCTGGACATCAGTATCAAATCCACGTGCGAACTGGAGTACCAGCTGCAGCTGGCGAGTGAAGCCCGTCTGATGTCATCCACCGTAGGGCGCACACTCTCCGCTGAGACAGTGGAAATCCGACGAATGATCTGCGGTCTGCGTCGAAGAGTCCTCGAACCAAGCCCGCACCGATCCAGTGGCAACTGAACTGACCAACTACAACTCAACACTGCCGACTCAGGACTTGGATCCCCCATAAGCGGCCTAGTGGGCAGTCGTTCCCAGTGGGCAGTCGTCCCCAGTGGGCAGTCGTTCCCAGTGGGCAGTCGTCCCCAGTAGCCAGTCGTCCCAGTCATCCCTTTATCCCTGCGCCGGCCATGCTCTCGATGAAATTCCTCTGCAGGAACGCGTATGCGATAACGACCGGCACAACCAACACCATCGCCGCGGCCAGCGATACTCCGACCGTGCCCGCGCCTCCGCCTAACGCGAATACCGTCAGCAATTGCGGCAGCGTCATCAGCTCCTGCTCCCGCACCACGAGTAGCGGCCAGAGAACTTCGTTCCATGAGCCCATGAACGTAAAGATGGCCACTATCGACAATACCGGCCTCGAGAGCGGCCAGAAGATCGTGAACAGGATTCTCAGCTCGCTCATGCCATCCATCCGCGCGGCATCGATGAGCGACTGCGGAATCTGGAGGAAAAACTGTCGCATCATGAGGATCGCCGTCACGTTGAACAGATACGGGACAATCAGCGCGGCGTAGGTGTCGATCCACCCGAGCTGAACGATCAGAGTGTAGAGCGGTATGAGTGTCAGTTGTCCGGGGACGAGCAGCACCGCGAGAGTCAACGCATTCAGCGCCTCGCGTCCGCGGAAATGCAACCTCGCCATCGCGTAGGCGGTCATCGAGCCGAAGACCAGAACCGCGAGCGTGATGGTCGTCGCAACGAACACGCTGTTCACGAGCGCACGCCCGAACGGGGCGCGCGCCCACATCTTCCGATAGTTGTCGAGGGTGGGCTGGTCGGGAATCAGTGCCAGCGACCCCACCTCGGCCGGCGGCTTGAATGTGCTCGACGCCATCCAGAGAAACGGATAAATGAACGTGAGCGCGGCGAGAGTCAGTGCCGTATACAGTACGATGCGTCGCATCAGTGCGCCTCGGCCTTGCCGATCACCCGGCGCTGGATCAGCACGACCGCGCCGATGATCAGCGCGAGTGCTACACCGATCGTGGCAGCATAGCCCATTTTCTGATACGAGAACGCGTTGGTGTAGAGGTAGAGAACGACCGAATACGTGCGACGCAGCGGCCCGCCCCCGGTCATGACGTACGGCTCGATGAACAGCTGGAAGCCATTGATGGTCGAAAGCGTAATTACCAGAATCGTTTGCGGCAGCAGGATCGGAACGGTCAGGTACCTGAAGCGCTGCCAGGCCGTTGCGCCTTCGATCTCGATCGCCTCCTGACAGCTCTTGGGGATGTACTGGAGCCCGGCGAGATAGATGATCACGTAGAACCCTACGTTCTTCCAAGTCACCATCGCCGCGATCGCCGGCATCGCTGTGAGCGGATCGGTGAGCCACGGTACCGGCGACAGTCCGATGCGGACGAGCAGTTTGTTGATGAGGCCGACGTCCGTCGCGTAGAGGTTGCTCCAGAGGATCGCGACGACTGCCCCGGAAATTACTACGGGAAGGAAAAATGCAGCGCGCCAGAAACCGCGCATGAAGAGCTGGCGGTTGAGAGCGAGAGCGAGACCAAGCGCCGTCGCGATCTGCAGCGGGACGTGAATGCTGAGAAATACGAAGGTGTTTCCAACGGCGCGCCAGAACCGGCCGTCATTCGCCAGCATCCGCACATTGTCGAATCCGGCGAAGGATGGCGCGGTAACCAGATCCCACTGCAGAAACACGAGCACCACCGCAAACAGGATCGGGTACACCATGATGATGAGCAGGAAAGCCGCATATGGCGCGGCCAGCAGCGAACCCGACCTTTGCTCAGCCCGCATTCAAGACTGTCCCAGCTCCGAAGGTTTGCTCAGCGCGCATTCACGATGTTCCTCGCTTCCCCCGCTACTCTTGCCAGTGCCTGCCTCACCGGGACGGTGCCATAGACAGCGGACTCCTCGTAGGCTTCCGATATCAGATCGAAAATCTCGACGACGTCGGGATCGATATCGATATCGCGTGTTTTTTCCACGTACGTCGCGAAGGTCGGCAGTGTCGGCCAGAGACGCAGTGCCGCGGTGAATCGCGGATCAGTTGCCAGCGAGCGCCGGTACGGAAGCTGGCTCGCTTCCTCGATCAGCAGGCGGTCGGCGGCGGGAGATGTCAGGTATGCCACGAATCGCGCGGCTTCGTCTGGATGCCGCGTTGTTGCGAAGATCGCGATGTTGCGAAGGTCTGCAAACGCGAAATGGTCAGACGGGCTCGATCCATCGGCGGCCGGCACCGGTGTCACGTCGTAGCGGAGCCCCTGAATCTTGAGCTCGTTCAGCTCCTTCAGAAACCAGGGGCCGATGATCTTCATCGCTACCGTGCCATCGATGAATGGATCGCGTCCCAACGCGAAGTTCGAGCGGGGGAGGGTGCCTTCGGCGAAACCGCGTCGCAGCACGGTGAGGGCGGCGATCGCCGCCTCATTCTCAAAGATGACCTTGTCGTTCACCACGAGCGTTCGACCGCCCGAGCTGGCGAGGTAGAGCGGATAGAAATCGTAGAAGCGCTCGTGCCAGGTCGTCTTGAGTGTTGCCCAGAACGCCCAGCGATCCTTGCGGCCGTCGCCGTCCGTATCGCGCGTCAGTTTCCGGAATGCCTCGAGCAGCTCGGTATGAGTGCGCGGCGGCGTTACTCCGACCTTTGCCAGCAGATCGATGTTGTACATCAACATCTCGGGATTGGTCTTCCACGGGAACGCGTAGATGCCGCTGTCCGGCAACCTGAGCGAGGACAGCATTGCCGGATTTGTGCGCTCTCTCAGGCGCGCAGCGGTGGCAACGCGGGTGTCGAGCCGCACCACGCCCCTGGCTCTTACCAGTCGGGCGAGCAGCGCCGATGAGACGTTGGAGCTGACGTCAGGCGTTGCCTTCGCGACAATCGCCGCAAGGAGTACCTCCTCCGAAGAACGGCCCGCCGGTAACGGCTGAACACGCACCTGCACGCCGGGATTCTCGGCGTTCCACTGAGCGGTGAGTCGCATCGCAACCCGCGTCTCCGTCGGATTTGCCGCCGGCCAATACGTCAGTGTGATCGGAGGAGCCGCGTTCGGGGGACTCGCGATCGCGATCGAGCCGTTGGCGGCACGCCTGAGCACCACTCGTTCGTCGCCCGGCCCGGCGAACTCCCTCGTCACCGGGATCGCTCTGAGTGACGGCGATGGCTCGCCCACAGCGCGGTATCGCATGTATCTCGCTGCTTCCGGATTGCCGGCGACGCGTTGAAGTGCGAGCAATCCCTCGATCGTCGACTCCGCACCAGCGTTCCGATTGACACGGAGCGGGGCCGGACCATCAATCCCGTCAAAGGTGCGCCCATTCTTCTCGTCGTACATGCTGACGCGCGCCGGGTTGGCGCCGACGAACCAGGCCGCGACCAATCCGGCAAACACACCGTAGTGGCGCTCGCCTGTCGCATCGGCGAGAGCCAGATAGCCCTCGACTATTGGTCCCACTCCATACGCGATCTGGGGATACCACTCGGTCGCTGCGCCGCCGGTTGATGGGGTCGTCGTCCCTGAGATCGTCGCTCGCGACTCCACGGTGGATGCCAGCTGTCCCGCAAGCAGGAACCGACCCCAGAGCGCGTCGGCTTCACGCCTGGCGGCGGCGATCAGATCCGGACGATTCAGCACCACCCCCGCCTCGGCTAGCGCGGCCGTCGATCGCGTGCCCCACGCGTGCCACGCTCGACCCGGAGCATCGACGCGCGCCCCCCACGGTGGAGCGTTCATCGAGCCGGCGGACAAGGGCACGAGAAGCGCCGCCGTTCGCGATGCCAGCGATGCAATTCGCGGTGACGGCTCCGCGCGCTGGAACGCCAGCAATCCCAGCAATGCTTCCGCGGTCGCGGTCGCAGAACCACCAATCAGGCGGCCGGCGTCGATCTCGCGAGTCATTCTGCTCAGAGCGCGGTCGAGCACAGGCCGGAGAGGGCGCAGCTCGGCCGAATCCGGCGGACCGAGCACCCGCACCGCTTCGCCGAGTGCCCAGATACTGCGCGCGGCCCAATACGACATGCTCTTGCGACTGCTCACCGCGCTTTCGTTGAGCCGGCCCTGTGCGTCGATGAAATTCACGAACTCGCCGTCGCCCTGTTCCATGGCTACGACAAAGGCGAGGAGCCCAAGGGCATCATCACGCGCGCGGGTGTCACCGCTCGATTCGTATTCCCGGAGATACACGACCGCTGCGCGCGCGACGTCGTCGAGGCTGGTGATGCCTTCGTACCCGTCGCGCGCGGGGGAGCCTGTCGGGCGATAATCGGGCGCCTCGGCGTACAGCGCGACGACGCGCACCGGCCGGCCTTTCACGACGGCATCGAGACCGAGGCTTCGCAGGTAGTCCAGACGGATTGCGAGTGGTTGAGGCCCGGGAACAGCTGCAGGCGTGTCGGGCTGCCCGTTGCACCCGACGAGGACGGAAACGTACGCGAGGACGAGAAGCGTCCTCACGATCACTCGGTCCCGGGTCACGATCACAGCGGCACGCCGCCCTGCTTCCGTTCGATCGCTTCCGCGAGCGATGCGATTAGCGCCTGCTTCGGCACTCGAGCGCCACCAATCGAGACGTCGGCTGCGCCGTAGTAGACGAAAAGATCTTTGCCTCGCTCGACGAGACCCTGCGGAAATACCACCCGAATGCCGGTGATGAAATTGGCCGGATCGACCTGGGGCACGATTCGATGCTCGATCTCATAGGGGGCGGCGGGTGTGAGCGCCGGCGAGTCCGAGACGTACAGAACTTTTTCCGGATTCTCAAGGTCGAGCACGCACCATCCCATCGAGTAGATGTTGCCTTCCTCGATCGCCGTCGCGCCGTGAAACGGAAAGAGCCACCCGATACTGGTGCGGATTGGCGGCGCGCCCGCGCCGACGCGCGAGCTGCGCCAGGTCCCGGGCCGCGGTCCGACCAGCGGGACGCCGGTCTCCGGCCAGCTCGACTCGAGAGATGGCACCCGTATGCAAACGATGCGCGGCATCGGACGGTGAAGGATCACGTACTGGCCGTCGACCTTTTCCGGAAGGACCACGCAATTCTTGTTTTCTCCGGCGATGCGCGGTCCGTGGCGGCGGTATCGCTCCGGCGCGAGGATATCGTCGGTGGTAATGAGACAGACGCGGGGGCCGGCGGGCGAATAGCCTGTATAGGTTATCGCGTAACGGCGTTCTTCCTCGAGCCAGGTGACGCGCGCGTCTTCAACGCCCCATTCCTCGTACGTCTCTTCGCGCCCGATCGCCGGGCGATCCCGGATCTCGTCGATCCGCTCGCCGTCGGACGACAGCGCGATCGCAATGCACGAGCGGCGCGTTTCTTCCTCGAACACACGCACGAGCAGGACTACCCTCCCGCTCGCGTGATCGGTAGTAGCGCCCGGGTTGAACGTTCCGGTGGCGCGGGTGAACGAAATCTGCGACGGCTGGACGAGAGGGTTGGTCTTGAGCCTCTCGAGCGGAGCGATCACGCGGTGGCTCCCTGGAGCCATGCCTCGTAGAGTCGCTCGAAGCTCGCTTCGGGTGCGCCGTAGTATTCTTGAGCGCTCACATCCAGGATGCGGCGCGGTTTGGACGGCGGCAGAACAGCTCCGTCCCGGCGCTTTCTGAAATTCCGGAACACCGAAGCTGCCGGCTTCTCGCTCCCATCGGCGCGCACGAGACCGAAGGTGCGCTCCCTCACGGCCTTCCTGAATGGCGGGCGGTCAAACACTCGCGGGTCGTAGTCGCCGTAGCACCACGCGTACGCGCCGGCCGCTCCGCTTTTCTCCAGTCCACTGAGCACCGTCTCGTAGTACGCCGCCGCCTCATCCTCCGACGCCAGGTACTGGCAGCGCGGAGTCCCAAGAAAATCGTCGTCGATGGTGTGCCCGGCGACGCCAGGTGGAGCGGTGCACAGGCCGAACTCCTGCATGAAGGTGCCGCGGTCGCGACCCGCCAGGTCGCGCGTGAGCGCGCATGCAAACGGCACGAGCTCCGGATCGAGGAAAGACCGGGCCTGATCACAGTAGAGCGGATAGGCGTGCATGACGTCCTCGTCCACAACTCCGGCGAGCTCATCGATGCGCATGTTATTGTCAGTCGTAAGCGATGGCAGATGCGCGCCGATCCGGATCGGAATACCCGGCGATACTCTGCGAACCGCATTCGCGAGCAGCGTTGCCCAGACGCAGGCGGCATCCCGGGTCTCGGGCCGCTGCGCGTCGTCGATTTCGTTGGCGAGATCGAACGCGCGAATCGCGTCGTCGCCCGACAGCGCGCGCGCACACGTTTCGGCCAGCATCGCCTGCGAGCGCAGGATCGTGGGATCGGAGTACAGATCGCCCGGCCGCCCGTCGGTATCCAGCATCCACGCCGGCCACCAAATGTGGCCGCTCATGTTCACAACCATGAGCGTAGGCACCACCTCGAGTCCCGCGTCTTTCGCGGCGCGTGCTACCTCAACCAACTGCGCGACCTTGTCCGCGGCGACGGTCAGAGGCTCGGGAAGGAAATCCGGCGCCATCGTAAAAACGCGGACGACATCGAAGCCGAGTGAGGCGATCTGGGCCATCTCGTCCCTGACCTCGATGATATCGAACTCACGCCACATGTACATCGCACTGCGCCGCGGCCAGTAATTGACCCCCAGCTCGAAGGTCACGACTCCGACAGTCCCGCCAGAATCTCCGCCAGCGAGAGGTCAGCAACAGCCATTACAAGGTCGGCGGCACCGTAGTAGATGCGGACGAGATCGCCTTCCGTGATTGCGCCGCAGGTGAACACGACGTCGCCATAAAAACCCTCACGCTCATAGGTAGCTTCCGGCCTGAGGATGGGCGCGCGCGAGCGCGCGAGCACTTTGCCCGGATCGTGGATGTCGAGCAGCAGCGCACCAAGCGAATACGTCGGCGGCAAGGCAGTCACGCCGTGATAGATCGCGAGCCACGCATCAGTTCTGCCGGCGTGGACGCGAAAGGGAACGGCGCCGCCGCCGATCTTCAGGTCGTCCCATTCGCCCGGTCGCGCTGTCGCAACGAGGCAGTGGTTGCCCCATGAAATGAGATCAGGTGAAGTGGCCAGCCAGATGGAAGGCTGACCCAATCCTTCCGGCATCGGACGGTGGAGCGCGGCATAGCGGCCGCCAATTGTCTCGGGAAAAATCGTCACGTCGCGATTTGGGGGAGGGAAGATCACCCCGTGGCGCTCGAAGTTCCGGAAGTCCGTGGTCGAGGCGAGCGCGGTCGCGATCCCGTGCTTCGACACCGCCGTGTAGTTGATCCAATAGGTGCCGTCGAGGAGGGTGATTCGCGGATCCTCGATACCGAAACCCTCATAGGTGGTACCGGGGGTGAGCGCCGGAAGACCTTCAACCTCGAAGTGAATACCATCGCTCGACCTAGCGATGCGGAGGTGTGACATCGACGTGAGCCAGGTGCTTCCTTCGGCGACGACGAGCCGTGGATCCCTCGCGTCCAGCCCCTCGGTGTCTTCCATCCATCGCTTGATCTCGACCCGCCTGGTGTCGGCATTGTAGAGCGCGGCTGACACCATGCCCGGGGTGAGCTTTCTCGGTGCTTCTGACACGCGCAGCAGGAGGATGGTGTCCCCCTCGAAGCGCGTGGCGGCGGCGTTGAAGACACCAACCACCTCCATGTCCGGCCGCGAGGCGAGAACCATGTCGGGGGTGATGATCGGATTTTCGGGGGAGCGGAGGACATTCACAGGTACAAGCGTAGCCAGGCGCTGGTCAGGGAGGCAAGAACGAACCGAGGGTTCGCGGTTGGGCTGAGGGGATCCAAGTAATGAGTCGGGAGTTTGTCAGTTCAAGTTTACAGTGCCTACGTCCGCTGCTGATAACCACTGATGCACTCAAACTCACGACTATTCACTCATTACTTGGATCCCCTATAACCGCATACGGCGCCTAGACGCTACATATCCGCACCGCCTCAGCCAGCGCCGTGCGCGGATCCCTCGTCGGAATGAACTCCTGAGCCACGTAACCCGTGAACCCGGTGTCCGCGATCGCGCGCGCAATCGCGGGATAATAGAGCTCCTGCGACGCATCTATCTCGTGACGTCCGGGCACGCCGGCGGTGTGATAGTGGCCGATGTATTTGGCGTTGTCGCGGATGGTGCGAATGACATCGCCTTCCATGATCTGCATGTGGTAGATGTCATACAGCAGCCTGAACCGCTCCGAGCCGACCCTGGCAGCGAGCGCAACGCCCCACGGAGTGCGGTCGCACTGGTACCCGGCGTGGTCGACCCTGGAGTTGAGCAGCTCCATGCAGATTCCCACCCCGTGACGCTCGGCCGCCGGCATTAGAGCCGCGAGTCCGCGCGCGCAGGCGGTGAGCCCATCTTCGTCACTCAGTCCGTCGCGATTACCCGAGAAGCAAATGAGATTGGGAACGCCAGCAGCGGCGGCGAGCGGGAGCGCGCGCTCGTAGGCGGGAATGAGCCAGGCGTGGTTCTCGACGCGGTTGAATCCGCGGGTGAGGCGGGTGCGCGGATCGGGCACCGTCGCGTATCCCATTGCACAGGTCAGCCCGTACCGGCGGGCAAT
>JBDSRC010000216.1:0-4080 GCA_039929505.1 Gemmatimonadaceae bacterium | reverse complement strand
GTCCGTGGCGGGCCATTTCATTCGCAGAATCCGGAAGCGGCGTTTCTCCACACGCCGGGGCTCAAGATCGTCTATCCGGCCACTGCCGTGGACGCGAAGGGTCTCATGAAGTCGGCGATCCGGGACGAGGACTGCGTGCTCTACTTCGAGCACAAATATCTCTACCGGCGGATCAAGGAGACCATGCCGGAGGGAGATCACCTCGTTCCAATCGGCAAGGCACGTGTCGCCAGGGAAGGGACCGACGTCTCGATCATCACTTACGCCGCCACCGTATGGAAAGCTCTCGAGGCCGCCGAGCAGGTCGAGAAAGAGGACGGCTTGTCGGTAGAGGTGATCGACCTCCGCACGCTGCTGCCGATGGACGACGACGCCATTCTCGGGACGGTGAAGAAAACGAATCGGGTCCTGATCGTGCACGAGGACACCCGAACCGGGGGGATGGCGGGAGAGATAACGGCGCGGATCAATGAGATGGCATTCGAGTGGCTTGATGCTCCCGTGCTGAGGGTGACTGCCGCGGACGTTCCGCTGCCATACTCGCCTCCGCTCGAGGACTATGTCCTGCCTCAGACTTCGGATATAGTTCTCGCTCTGCGCCGGCTCGCCTCATACTGATGGATAGTTCGGGGCCGGGCGACGTCTCACCGGCCGTCCGCAATTTTGGCGTCGGATGCGTCACGACGGTTGCCGGATTTTTCAGCGGCGGAATGATCGGAGTGTTCACCGGAAAAATCGTTGGACTGGCGCAGCGCTGTGTACCGCCAGAGGGTCTTCCGGCGTGCAACTGGTGGTTGTATGCTGGTATCGGAGGGATACTTGGCGCGGCAACTCTGCCGGTGCTGGCGCTTCGGCGTCTCGGACAGCCCCGCACGGATGAATAAGCGAACGAAGGAGAATCGGTGGCGCGTGTAGACATCATCATGCCGCAAATGGGCGAGTCGATCGCCGAGGGAACGCTGTCCCGATGGCTGAAGAAGGTCGGGGACGAGATCAAGCGCGACGAGCCGATCTTCGAGATTTCGACCGACAAGGTGGACGCCGAGATTCCGGCTCCGGCTGCGGGCGTCCTGGCCGAGATTCTGGTGAAGGAAGGCGAAACGGTCGCGGTCCAGACTGTAGTAGCGCGCCTGGAGACTGAGAAAGGTGCAGCCGTAGCGGCTCCCGTCACGCCCGATTCGACGCCCGCAAAAGCGGCAGCGCCGTCCGCCCCCCAACGGGAAGTTGCAGCGAAGTCCACTCCAGCGCGTCAGCAGCCTTCTGCTCCCGCAAGCGCGCCACCGCACTCAGGGAACGGCAACTCATTCGAGGAGCGCCTCCGCACCAGATCTTCGCCACTGGTGCGTAAGATCGCGGCCGAGCACGGGCTCGACATCGCGGCGCTTCAGGGTTCGGGAATCGCCGGGCGGGTGACCAAGCGCGATATCCTCGGCTTCATTGAAACGGGAGAGGGACGCCCGGCAACTCCGGCGATCCGCGGTGGTGGCTCCCACGAGGGTCACGCGCTCCCGATGCCAGAGCCGTGGGCCGGAGATGTGGTGGAGCCGATGTCCAAGATGCGAGCGCTGATCAGCGACCACATGGTGGCGTCGCGCCGCACTTCCGCCCACGTCACGTCGTTCTTCGAAGTCGACTTCACCCGGGTCGCGCGCATTCGCGCGAAAAAGCGCTCCGAGTTCGAGGCGAGCACGGGTCAGAAGCTCACCTATATGCCGTTCATCATAAAGGCGGTGACCGAGGGATTGCGTGCGTATCCGATCATGAACTCTTCGGTCTCCGGCACCAACGTCATCTACCGAAAGCAGATCAACATCGGCATCGCGGTCGCGCTCGACTGGGGCTTGATCGTTCCCGTGATCAAGCGGGCCGACGACCTGTCGCTTTCGGGAATCACGCGCGCTCTCAACGATCTCGCCGCGCGCGCGCGGGCGAAAAAGCTTTCTCCGGAGGAAGTGCAGGAGGGGACTTTCACGATCACAAATCCGGGGGTATTCGGCTCGCTCATGGGGACGCCGATCATTAGTCAGCCACAGGTGGCGATCATGGGCGTCGGAGCGATCGAGAAACGTCCCAAGGTGCTGACCGGTCCCGACGGCGAGGACACGATCTCGATCCGCACCTGCGCATATTTTTCAATATCCTTCGACCACCGGGTGATCGACGGAGCGGTTGCCGACCAGTTCCTCGCCTTCGTGAAGAAGACGATCGAAACCTTTCCGGAGAACGTACTCTAGATGCCACGCACTCTAACGATCCAGCGCTCTACGGTTCCCTCGGCGGAGCGGGCGAATTACCGGGAGAGGCTGCGTGCGCTCCGGTCGCACTACGCGGCCGCGAGCTGCCGGTTCTGGGTGTTCGAGGAAGCCTCGCTGCCCGGTGCGTTCATCGAGTTTACGGAGGCGGACGACGTGCAGACCCTGATCGTCGCGCACGCGAACGCGCCCCACAGGATTCTCGATCCATCCCGGCTGTACCAGGAGGTCGAGCTCTGACATGCCCGCACGCGCGCTCGAAGTATCCGGCCAGAAGTGGGATGTTTACCCATCGGGTTACATCACCCAGTACACGCAGGACGAATATGGACTTCTCTTTTCAAGAGAGGTCGGCGACAAACGCGAAGTTCGCGTGACGCGCTATTCTCCCCAGGGCGCACGCTCGCGCGAGCGTGCGTTTCTCGAGCTTACCGACGAGCAGCTGCGCGAGCTGTTCGAGCAGTCTCAGCCAAGCTTTACATCGCCTGAGGCCGGTTACGGACAGTGACCGGAGCGGCGGAGGGGTCGGGGTTCGTCGACCTGCACACTCACTCCACTGCCTCTGACGGGATACTTCCACCGGAGCGCGTAGTCGAAGCCGCCGCCAAGTGCGGTCTCGAGGCAATCGCGCTCACCGACCACGACACGATCGGCGGCGTCGTAAAGGCGCGCGAAGCGGGTCAGCGTCTTGGGATCAGAGTCATCGCGGCGGTAGAGCTGAGCGCATTCCTCGACGACCATGAAGTACATCTGCTCGCGTTGCACCTTTCGCGGCTCGACCGTCTCGAGGAGCGACTCACGGAGCTGAGAGCGCAGCGCTACTCTCGCGGGCAGAAGATCGTCGAAAAGCTCAACGCCCTCGGAATCCCCGTCACCTTCGAGGAAGTTCTGCAGCAGTCCGCAGGGGGAGCCGTTGGGCGGCCGCACGTGGCGCGCGCGCTGATAGCGCGCGGAGTGGTCCATGATTTTCGCGACGCGTTCTCGCGATATCTCGGCTCTTCGGGTGCCGCCTTCGTAGCGAAGGACAAGCTTTCGCTCGAGGATGCAATCTCGATCGCGCACGAAGCGGGAGGACTCGCTGTCTGGGCGCATCCCGGTGATGCGTGCCGGCGCGAACGACTCGAGCAGCTCATCGCGGCGGGACTCGACGGCGTCGAGATAAGGCACCCCGGTCACTCGCGCGAAGACACCACGCGAATCCAGGCACTCTCAGATTTCTTCGACCTCATTCCAAGCGGTGGCTCCGACTGGCATGGAGGCGAGGAAGGGCCGCGCCGTCTCGGGGCGATGAACGTTCCGCTCGACTGGCTCGCCCGGCAGGACGACAAGGTCGCGTCCCTCGCGACCGCAGCTGGGAACGGCACGTGGAGATAGAAGGCCGCGTCGCTCTCGTTACCGGCGGCGGCACCAGGGTCGGCCGGGTCATCGCGCTCGCCCTGGGCAAAGCAGGCATGCGGGTCGGCGTTCACTACGCGCGCTCGGAGAGAGGGGCGCGTGAGGTCGCGGAGCAGATCATCGCCAACGGCAGCGAGGCGCACACGCTTCCGGGAGATCTCATCGATCCAGCAACTGCGCCCCGTCTCATCGAGCATACGGCCAAGGTGTTCGGCGGCCTCGATGTCCTCGTCAACTCCGCGGCGGTGATGATGCGCACTCCAGTCGGAGAAGTGCTCGTCGAAGACTGGGATGCGATGTTCGCGCTGAATCTGCGCGCGCCGTTCTTCCTGTCTCAGGCGGCCGCGCGCGTAATGGGCGAGAAGGGAGGTGTGATCGTCAACATTGCGGATCTCGCCGCGTTCGAAACGTGGAAGGGCTACATCCCCCACTC
>JBDSRC010000215.1:0-6288 GCA_039929505.1 Gemmatimonadaceae bacterium | reverse complement strand
ACGACGCCCGACGAAATCAGGCTCCTGGTCATCCAGGCGCACGCGGGCGGGACGCTGGACGAATCGGACCGCGCCATGCTCGCCGGAGTCCTCGATTTCCACGAGAAGAAAGCACGCGACGTGATGCGTCCGCGTACGGACCTTGTCGCGCTGGACATCGAATCGACCGAGCAGGAAGTCTGGGAAGTGATCAGGCGCGAACGGTATTCCCGCTATCCTGTGTATCGCGAATTTCTCGATGACGTCACGGGAATCTTTCTGGCGAAGGATTTGTGGCTGCACCCGAGCGACAAGCCGTTCAACCTCGCTGATCTGGTGCGCGACCCGGTTTACGTGCCGGACAGCCGTCCCGCGGAGCGCGTGCTCGACGATCTGCGAAAGACCCGCGCGCACATGGCAATCGTTCTCGACGAATACGGCGGAACCGCCGGAATCGTTACGATGGAAGATCTGGTCGAAGAAGTCATTGGCGACATCGCGGACGAGTACGACTCGGCCGCGCGGGAGTCCGTAACGACCGACGGAGTCCTGGAGCTGGCGGGTTCCCTTTCGATCATCGATGTGCGATCGGACTATCGCATCCCGATCCCTGAGGGCGAATGGACCACGCTCGGTGGATTCGCGTTCGCGAAGCTGGGGCGGTTGCCGCGCATGGGCGACCGGATCGCGATTCCGGGAGGCGAGATGGAAGTGGTGGCGATGGATGGCCGGAGGATCGCGGCGTTGCGTATCCATCGTGCCGGCAAGGCGCAGCCGGCCAGGACCGCGTAACGCCTCACCTGTCGCCTTCAGCCTCAACCCGATCCAGCACACGGCGATTCTGCGTCCGGCGTGGACTCAGCTCGACGGCTCGCTTTGCCAGAGTGATCGCACGCTCGAGATAGCTTGGCGCCGCATAAAACCTGTGAGCCTCGATCATGAGCTCCGCGGCGTGGGCATGCAGCCTGTCGTTCAGGGAATCGCGCGCGAGCTCCGCATCGAATGCGGCGATCGCGGTCTGGAAAGTCTGGTGCATCCCTTCCCTGTCGGCCCAGTCAACGGTCCGCGGCTGGGTCGCCGTGAGCACGTGGACGAATTGCCCCAGAACCCGAGGAGTGTGGCTCGTCTGCGATGCGCGCGAGGTGGCAAGAGTGCGCACGGCCTCGAAACCGCGTTTGCGATCGCCCTGCGGAGAATCGAGCGTCGCCAGTGCGATATTCGCGCGTACGGGGATGTAAGCATGGGTGTACAAAGCCAGCGCCAGTGTCAGAGCAGCGACGAGCGCACCAGCCAGTGCGAGCGGGTTGGATGCGGGTTGCGCGGGTGCCCGAACAACCGGGAGTGGATTGCGGCGAGACGCGGTCACGGCCCCCAGCAATAGCCACAGGATCGCGGCGTTGATGTCGACAAACCAGAAGACAAGGTAGATGGCATAGGCGACGTTTGCCCCCGCGAGCACCGACAGCTGGGCAGCGGTCAACCGCTTGTCGACGAAGCCGCGATAAAGCGAGTAGCCAATCGCCAGCCAGACCGCGAGAAACGACATCGCTCCGACGATTCCAGTCGTGGCCAGGATCTCGAGGAACTGGTTGTGCGTGCGATCGAAGACTTCCGCCCCGAGCTTCTCGCTGCGTGGATCGAAGTGCGCCGACCACACGAGGTGATGATTGTCGGGTCCGTATCCAAGAATTGGACGGTCGCGGAAACCGGCGATTGCGGCGTCCCATTGAATGGTGCGGGATGCATCAACGCCGGCGAAATCGGTGGCGGCAATGCGGCGCAAGCTTGCCGGCAAAGCGATTGTTGAGCCTCCAACGCGGACTGCATGGTCGATCGCAACCAGTCCAATTACGAAGGCGATGGAGCCAGCAACCAATCCCACCGGGATCCACCGCCTGCGCCCGGTCCGCGCGCCGAGCGCAAAGAGAACGCTGCCGGCGATTGCGCCCGCGGCCAACCCGACGACGCTGCTCCTGTTCCCGGCCATCATCATCGCCGCCAGATCGATCGCCCCCGCGGCAAGATAGAGCCACCGGTGCCTGGCGCGCGTGCATGCGAGCCACAGCGAGACCGCCACCGAGACTAGTTGATAGCCGGCCAGCAATCCCGGGTTGCCTGCCACAGACAGCCCTGATCCCAGCGAAGAGAAATGCCCGATGATTGCATGCGCGCTGGCTACGACGCTGACTGCCAGCGCGGCCTGCAGCAGTCTCTCGAGATGACTCTCTTCGAGTGAGCGCAACACCACGAAGAACAAAGTGAAGTGGAGCCACGCCCATACTCCGCCCATCCGCTCGAAATCACCAAACAGGCTGTGATTGCGGGCGGGTGAAAAAGTCGCGGACACCACGAGCGCGAACAGAAACGCGACGAGTGCCTGAAGAATGTGTTCGCGCCGGACATCGACGCTCGCGCCGCGCAGAATCCGCAGGACCAGCGCGGCCGTGCCGAGCTCGACCGCGACCCGAAAGAGGATGTTGCGGGGAACGACGTACGGGAAAAACATTCCCGGGACGACCACGAGCGGAGCGATCAATCCCACCGCCAGCAGAATCGCGGAGCAAACGTGCCAGTCGAGCCTGATGCTGCGCTTGTGGACTTCGCTCTCTCCGCTAGGCATTGCTCGCGGCAATCTCGAGGAGCGTCGAGTCGGAAAGATCGTGCCCTCCCTCGAAGCTCATCGACCTGAATGCAACTCCAAGCTCCCGCAGTCTCGCTTCCTGCGCGGCGACGACCTTCGGCGTGGCGAATTCATCCGACGACCCGACCACCATTGTCACCGGACCTCGGGCCGTCAGCGCGCGCGCTCCGGCGGCGTCGAGCTCGGGCGGAATCATTCCCGCCCACAGCACGACCCGATCAGCCGATACCTTTCCACGCGCCAGCCATCGCGTCACGGTAGCTACGCCCTGCGAGAAACCCAGCACCCAGAGACCGACGCTCCCGCGATCGACCTGACTGAAGATTTCGTCGTAGAGCAGGTCGAGGTATCGAATCTGATCTTCTATCTCGGCTTCGCGATCTTCCCGGGTCATCCAGGTTCCGCCCACCGGGCTGTTTTTGTGGTGGACTCCGTTGCTGGTCAGGTAGTAGCGCGAGAGTGCTTCGGGCGCGACGATGAGCCGGTCATCCCGCTCGAGCGGCGTGAAGCGCGAAAGGAAACGGGCGGCAAGCTGCCCGTGACCGTGAGCCACGATCCAGACTTCGCTGAGGCGCTTGTCGAAAGAACCCATGAACGCGTAGCGCGCCGTCTTCGGCACAGTGATGTGCCGGTGCTCGAAGGTGCGAATGATCGGGGGAGGCACGACCAAGTATAGACCCTCAAAGTTCTTCCCGACAAGCAGAATGGATGCAGTCGATTCCCTTCCCGGAACACGTCTTGCCCATCCTGCTCGCCACACTCTCGTTCCCGGAAACATGGCCCGAGTCCACTCCCTGATCTGGTTGTCTCTCCTGGTCGCCTGCAGCGTCTCCGAGGATCAGGAGATCGCGATCGGGCGCCAGAACGCCGAGCAGATCAACGCCGGCCTGCCCGTCGTTACCGACCCGCAGATAAGCGCCTACATGCAGGAGCTCGGATCGCGAATCGCGCGCACGACGAGCCGTTCCGATCTCGACTGGCATTTCTATGTGATCAACACCGACCAGGTGAACGCGTTCGCGCTTCCCGGCGGCTACATCTACGTCAATCGCGGCCTGATCGAGAGCACCGACAAGCTCGATGAGCTCGCGGGGACGCTCGGCCACGAGATTGGACACGTGATCCAGCGCCACTCGGTGAAGCAAATGGAGACCGCCCAGAAAACGAACGTGGGCGTCGCCGTTCTCTGCACTCTCACCAACATCTGCGAGAGCGGACTTGGTCAGGCGGCAGTGCAGGTTGGGGGCAGCGCGTTCTTCGCGCGACACACCCGGCTCGACGAGCTTCAGGCCGATTCCGAAGCGGTAGTCAACGTCACGCGCGCCGGGTTCGATCCAAACGGAATTCCGGAGCTGTTCGAGGTCCTGCTCAGAGAGCGCGAGCGCGAGCCGACGAAGCTCGAGAGCTGGTTCGCATCACATCCGATGGAAGAGGCGCGGATCGAGCGAGCGAAGAGGCTGATCGAAGACCTGGGGTTGGGAGCGGAAGGCAACCTGCTCATCGACACGCCGAACTTTCAGGCGTTCAAGACGCTATTGCGCGCGCTCCCGCCCGGGCCAGAGCCGCGACTTCCTCCCTGATCACAAGTAGCTCAGCCACCAATCCCGCCGCCTGGCTTTGAGATTCGCGTACCAGCGACAGAGTGGATACAGCATGAGCGTGCCCAGCACCCAGAAAGCATAGACGGTGGCGAGATTGAACCCAGCCTCTGGTGGCGGAGGCGAGCCGCCGATCGGGCTGCCGATCAAGTGCGCGTATGGCCTGCCCGCCACGATCGATGCGATCACGCCCAATCCGTGCGCGACCGGCCACTGCAGCAGATAGAAGAACATCGGAACGCGCCCGAAAGTGATGAATGGCCTGGCGAAGCGATTCGCTTTGAAGCCGTCGAACAATCCGAGAAAGATCAGCGCCGGCCCGAGGGTCATCAGCAGGAAAAGAAGTGACGGCGGATACTTGGTGGTGTCGAGAAAAGACAGAACTGTCATCACGCCCGATTTCTGCGCGGCCCATCGCTCTGGATCGCCGTAGAAATTCACCGCCCGCAGCACTACGAAAGCCGCGGTCATCGCGGCGCCGTATCGTAACAGCCATCGTCTCCGCTCGGCCGGCTCCCGCCGGTACACGCTCCCCAACGCGTAGCCCGCCGCCATCACCCCAATCCAGGGAATGAGCGGGTACAGCGCAATCATCGCCGGGCCCGGGAATCCAAACGGAAAGAACAGCCCGCCCTGATGAAGAACCAGCCACAGGCTCGCGCCAAAGCCGGGTGTCGGTGTTCCTGGCCCACGCCAGCTGGTCACCGTGATCTCGTCGAGCAGGTTGTGGCCGACGATCATCGCGATGCCGATCCACGCGACCGCCCGCAGCGGCAGGTAGATCAGTGCCGCAAGCACGATCATCGATACACCGATCACCCAGATCACCTGCATGAAGCCGAGGAGGCTCCCGAAGTCGAGAGTGAAAAAGACTCCAAGCCGGACGACCGTGAACTCGAGGACGATGAGCCAGAGTCCGCGCGTAATGAGGAAGCGCGTGAGGTCCCGTTTGGATTTCCCGCGGGCGAGCTGGAGATAAACCCCCGTCCCGGCGAGAAAAACGAAGATCGGCGCGCAGAAGTGCGTTATCCAACGGGTGAGAAAGAGCGCCGGCCAGGTGCGCGACATGTCAGCGGCGTCAAACCGGAGACCATCCGCGTGCACGAAGTCGCGGGTGTGGTCGAGCAGCATGATCACCATGACGATCCCACGGAGCAGGTCGACGGAGTCCACTCTTCCCCTTCCAACCGACGCTTCCGCGAGCTTCCCCTCTTCCGCAGCGCGGTCGCGACCGCCAGCATCCATGCTCGCCGCCCTTTGGGCTCCCGCGCTCATCGACCCCTCATCCCCGAAAAATGCATCCACGCTCCATTCTCGTTCTGGTTTCTGGTCTCGTTCTCGGCGTGCCATCGGAGTCGTACGCACAGGCGCGGCCGATCGATTGGCCGGCACTCGCGCGCGAGACCCAGCAGGTGCTCGCCGATTATCTGCGGGTAAACACTACGAATCCGCCCGGCAACGAGCTAGCCGGAGCGAGGTTTCTGAAGGCGATCCTCGACCGCGAGGGAATCGAAGCGCAGATCCTCGACTCCGTCGAGCTGGGGGCCGGGCGCGCCAATCTCTACGCCCGTCTCAAGGGAAACGGGTCGAAGAGGGCGATCGCCCTCGTCCACCATATTGACGTCGTTCCGGCTGCCGCGGCCTACTGGTCGGTCGAGCCGTATTCGGGCGTCGTCAAGGACGGCTACCTGTGGGGGCGTGGCGCGATCGACATGAAGGGTCAGGGTATCGCGCATCTCATGGCGATGCTCGCGATCAAGAGATCAGGGATGGTCCTGAATCGCGACATCGTTTACATCGGCAACGCCGACGAGGAGCTCACGTCCACCGGCGGGATCGTATTCGTCAACCGGCATCCCGATCTGCTGCGCGACATCGAGTATCTCATCACCGAGGGCGGTGACAACCAGATCGACAGCGCGGGAAAGGTGCAGTACTTCGGGGTCGGGGTGGCCGAGAAGCGCACTTTCTGGCAGCGACTGACGGTAAAGGGAATCCCGTCGCACGGGTCACGTCCGACGAAGCACAACCCGGTTCCGCGACTGGTGGCGGCGCTCAACAAAATCGCGA
>JBDSRC010000214.1:0-2891 GCA_039929505.1 Gemmatimonadaceae bacterium | reverse complement strand
AAGTTCGCGAAGCTGGAATCAGGACAGCTCGAGATCAGGCTCGAGGAGTTTCCGGTCAACGCGGCGCTCCACGCGGCCGAGGAGCTGGTGAGGCCCCAGGTCGAGGCCAAGAAGATCACCTACATGTTCGCTCCGGGCGACGCGAGGGTGACGGTCCGATCCGACCGCGACCGGTTTCAGCAGATCTTGCTAAATCTCCTCGCCAATGCCGCCAAGTTCACGCCCGAAGGGGGCGCTATCTCGGTGAGCTGGGAGGAGCACGGGAATCAAGTTCTCACGCACGTGACCGATACCGGACTTGGGATCCCGGAAGGACAGCTCGAGCGAATATTCGATCCGTTCGTGCAGGTGGACGCCAGCACGACAAGGAAATCCGAAGGGGTTGGGCTCGGGCTGGCGATCAGCCGCGATCTCGCCCGCCAGATGGGCGGCGACGTCAGCGTGACCAGCCGTCCCGGGCGTGGATCGACATTCACGCTGGCTCTCCCCCGCGGCGGCTGAAGAACTGCTGGCGGCATTTGTTTTGCCTTTAATGGACCCAACGGAATAGCAAAAAAAACGGACAATTCTGCACGGAGAACGACCATGGAGCTGGATACCCTCAAAGATCTTTACATCGAGGAACTCAAGGACCTCTGGAGCGCAGAAAAGCAGCTGACCAAGGCCCTGCCGAAAATGGCGAAGGCGGCCAACCATAAGCAGCTGCAGGCCGCCTTTCGCGCGCATCTCAAGGAGACCGAGCAGCACGTCGCCCGCCTCGAGCGGATCTGCAAGGACCTGGGCGTGAGCCCGAGGGGAAAGAAGTGCGTCGGGATGGAAGGGCTCATCGAGGAAGGCAACGAGCTCATCAAGGAGAAGCCCGATGAGGACGTGCTCGATGCGGGTCTCATCAACAAGGCCCAGCACGTGGAGCATTACGAGATGGCTGGGTACGGAACCGTACGCACCTATGCGCGGCAGCTAGGCTACGACGAGCAGGCCGATCTGCTCCAGCAGACGCTGGATGAAGAGGGAAAGACCGACCACCTTCTCACCGAGTTGGCGGTAAACGGAATCAACGTCGAGGCAGAGGGCTAGTCTGCCTGATGCAAAAAAGCCGGCTCTGAAGAGCCGGCTTTTTTATTGTCAGCGCAAAACTAGGATCCGCGGCGGCCGGATTTCATTGACGTCGCCGGCGGCTTACCGACACGCACCGGTGGGTTCGGCACGTTCTGCTGCTTGGACGCTTCCGGAACGCCGGGCGTCGGCGGTGCCTTTCGCTTCTTCGAGAAATCGGGAATCTCGTTTCGACCTTTTTTCATATGGGCTCCGTGCGTCAGTTTCAGTTGAGTGATGCGAAAGGGGGGACTCGAACCCCCACGGGTTGCCCCACTGGATCCTAAGTCCAGCGCGTCTACCAAATTCCGCCACTTCCGCTCTCGCCCCTCAAAGATAGCGCCGGAAGTGCACGCATCAAACGACGAAGCCCCCGCGGACATCCGCGGGGGCTTCGTGCTGATGCAGATCGGGAGTGCTTAACCCCCTACTCGCAGATTCACCACGCGTGTCTGCTTAAGCGGATCCCCCAGCGAGAAGACGCTAAGGCTGATGTGCTCACCGGTCTTGATGCGCTTGAGAGCATCCTCGAATTCGGCAGGAGTAGAGATCAGGCGGCGTGGCGCGGGATAGAGTATCTCCGTGATCACGTCAGTGCGAGCCAACTCGCCCTCGGCGGGACCGCCCGGAATGACATCCGACACCATCACCCCACGCACCGGCATCGTCAGCCGTGACTGCGCCGCCAGCTCGGTACTCACCGGCGCTACAGAGATTCCGAGCGCGGGCTGAACGCTGCCGCCGCCCGTCGGCTGCGTGCGAGTCGTCGACACTGCAGGTTGACGCATTTCGGCCGCTTCCATCAGTGTCACGCGGAAGGTCTTCTTCTGTCCGTAGCGCATCACCTCGACCTCTACGGTCTCACCCGGGTTGTGGTTGCGCACGATCCGCTGCAGCGTGCTGACGCGATCCACATCCTGTCCATCGGCCTTCACGATCACGTCGCCAGCCTGCAGGCCTGCTTTGCGGGCGGGTGTGTCCTCGCTCGGGAAATTGCGAACGAGGACGCCGCGGATATCCTTCACGCCCGCCACCGCCGCGTCGGCAGGCGTCACGTCCTCGATACCGATTCCGAGCGCGGGAATCCGCACGCGACCATGAGCGATGATCTCGTCCATCACTCTCTTGGCGAGCGTGATCGGAATCGCGAAGCCATAGCCCGCGTTGTAGCCGGTGGAGCTGGCGATCGCGCTGTTGATGCCGATCACTTCTCCGCGTGCGTTCACGAGCGGACCGCCCGAGTTGCCGGGGTTGATCGCCGCGTCGGTCTGGATCAGATCGCTGATCGCGTACTGGTTTCTGCCGTCGGGATTGAGGAGCTCAGGCCCAAGGCTTCTGCCTTTGGCGCTAATGATTCCCGCGGTGACGGTGTTCTCGAGCCCGAGCGGATTGCCGATCGCCAGCACCCACTCGCCGATGCGCGTCGTGAAATCGCTGCCGAGCGGAAGCGTCGGGAAATTGTTTCCTTCGATCTTCAGCACGGCGACATCGGTGGTGCGGTCATGACCGACGACGCGCGCGGTGAACACGCGGTGGTCCATCATGCGGACGGTCACGCGATCGGCGACCGTCTCGCGGTCCGAGCTGGTCACCACGTGATTGTTGGTGAGGATGTACCCGTTCGGCGTGACCAGGAATCCCGACCCCTGTCCGCGCGTCGGACGCGACTGCTGCGGCAAGTCGAAGTTGCGGAAGAAGTCTTCCATGCCGGGAGGAACTCCCTGCGGAGTCTGTGCGCGACCACGCTGCTGCGTCGGAGTCGTGCGCGCCGCGCTGAACACGTCGATCGAGACGAC
>JBDSRC010000213.1:0-2569 GCA_039929505.1 Gemmatimonadaceae bacterium | reverse complement strand
TCCGCCGACGAACCGTTCCATGGATCCGACGAGCACGCGGTGCAGCATCGTCGGCTGGTGCGTGGTGTTGTCCGCTCCGGTGTATTCGAGGCCAAACCGCTCGGGAAGATTGAAATCGAGCTGCACGGTCGGTCCCTGCCACTTTCGGCCGATCGCGTCAATCAATTTGAAGTCGAGCTTGGGCCCATAGAACGCGCCGCCGCCGGCGTCGATCTCGTAAGGCTGCCCGCGGCGCCTGAGCACCTCGGCCAGAGTGTTCTCCGCGGCGGTCCATCTTTCCGGGCTGCCCAGCGCCTTGTCCGGCCGTGTGGCGAGCTCGATCGTGTAAGGGTATCCGAACGTCTTGAGCATCTCGTCGCACAGATCGAGCAGCCGCTCGATCTCAGACGGCACCTGCTCCGGCGTACAGAAAACGTGAGCATCGTCCTGAGTGAAGCCGCGCACGCGCATCATCCCATGCAGCACGCCGCTCCGCTCATAACGGTACACCGCCCCGAACTCGGCGTAACGGATCGGCAAATCGCGGTAGGAGCGCTGGCGCGACTGGTAGATGCAGATGTGGCCCGGACAGTTCATCGGTTTCGGACGATACGCCGCGCCCTCCACGTCCATCGCGCCGAACATGTTCTCTTTGAAATTCTCGAGGTGGCCGGAAATCTGGAACAGTCGCTCACTCACGATGTGAGGCGTATAGACAAGATCGTAGCCGTGCCGAAGTATCAACGCACGTTCGTAATTCTCGATCTCATTCCGGATGATCGATCCCTTCGGGTGCCAGAGGATGAGGCCTGGACCGACCCGCGCATCCGTCGAGTACAGATCGAGGAGCTGCGCCAGATGCCGGTGATCGCGGCGCTTTGCTTCCTCGAGGCGGTGGAGGTGGGCCTCGAGATCCTCCTTCCTGAAGAACGCCGTTGCGTAGATGCGCTGCAGCATCTGCCGGTGCTCATCGCCGCGCCAGTACGCGCCGGCGGTGTGCAGAAGCTTGAAGTGCTTGAGGTACGATGTATCGGGGACGTGCGGGCCCTTGCACAGATCGATGAACGGCCCGTCGGTGTAGGTCGAGATGATCTCGTCGTCGGAAAACTCCGACAGCCGCTCGAGCTTGAGCGGATCGTCTGAAAAGCGCTTTCTCGCCTCCGGCTGCGAAACCTCTTCGCGCACGAATGGAAATTTCTCGGCGATGACCTTCCGCATCTCGGCTTCGAATTTCTCGAGGTCGTCCGGCGTGAACGGCTGCTCGACTTCGAAGTCGTAGTAGAAACCATCCTCGATCGCGGGGCCGAACCCGATCTTGGCATCGGGACGAAGCCGGCGGACGGCAGTGGCGAGAATGTGGGCACCGGAATGCCTGAGAACGGCGAGCGCTTCCGGATCCTTCTCGGTCAAAACCCTGAACGCCCCACCCTGGCGGAGCGGAGTGGCAAGATCCTGGACCTCGCCGTCTATTTCGACCGCAATGGCATCGCGGAGCAGCCGCGACCCTATCGACGCGACGATGTCTCGCGCGGGGGCGCCTTCGGGAGCTTCACGGGTGGCGCCGTCGGGGAGCCTCAACGTCAACATTTTTTGTTATTGTTTCGAGTGCTACTGCTGGCCTTTATTTTGCTCCCCTAGAAGCTAATCGTTAGAAGATACCCTCCGCCACAGGCACTCTATGTCTCCCTTCCGTTATCGTGACGAGCCCCCCTACATCTACGCCGGAGAAGAGGAATCCTCCTCGCGTAGCGCTCTCTACATCGCCATTGGCGCGGCAGCCGGTTTTGCCGCCGGAGTTCTCATGGCGGAGCGGTTCGGGGGCTTCAAAGGATTGACGGACAGGGTTCGAGATACGTTCGGCGGTGGATCGGGCACTGAAGAGGACGACTTCGACTACGAGGGGCTGGACGCGGACGACGAGTTCGATCCGGACTTCGATGATTTCGACACGCCGTCGGCATCGCTCAACGGCGAGGAAGAGCTGGAGGAGCGTGTCCTCGAGGCCTTTCGAAACGATCCGATCCTGAGCGAGCGCGCGGTCGACATCGGCGCGGTCGAGGACGGCATCATCGAGCTCACCGGATGGGTCAATTCTGACGATGAGTCGCATCAGGCTGTTGCGGTTGCGCGCGGAGTTCCCGGGGTCGAGACCGTGGTGAACCGGCTCGCCATCCGTAACGACGAAGACCTTTTCGACGACGCGGCGCAGCGGTACGAGGATGGAGACCCGGCCCTGACCGAGGCACACTGGGAAGGCCAGCTCGTTGGCACCGGCCGCCGGCGCCAGGGAAATTCAACCGAGATCGACCGCCACGCCGACCCGCACACCATTCTGGAGGAGCGATCGATGAGCACGGACCGGGCATTCATGTCGGCGGCTGACGACATCCCCGATGCGGAGCGCCGCGTCAAGGCGAAGAAACCGGTCAAGGGCGGACGCACCGACGGATCTCCGGTCGCGCCGACCGGAGTGCCGAAGGCGGATCACGTCGCCGACCCCCAGAGCGCGCCGGCTTCGACTCCGCGGCCCCGGCCCACAACTTAAGCAGGTGACTCTCGGGTCCCATCCGTTTGGGTGAAGCCGAGAGTC
>JBDSRC010000212.1:0-6544 GCA_039929505.1 Gemmatimonadaceae bacterium | reverse complement strand
AGGACGGCCTGGAGCTCGTTGACGGTCAGCTCGTTCCGCTCCAGCGCGAGCAGAAGCCGGCTCCGGGTGGGGTCGGCCAGGGCGGTCATTTGCCCGAAAATGGGGGTAGGCGTCACTTGCTCAATCCGTTCATCCGGATTGAACGTTATACCATTCTGGCCGAACAGTCAAGTACGCCGGCGTCGGGGGCCGTATCTTGGGCCATGGCCAGGGTGAACGCCGGGTTTGACACCGAGCGCGGGGATATCGAGCGCGCTCTCAGGGAGATCTGCAAACGGTATTTACCCAAGCTGCCAGTCCCTGTCGCCGCGGCGATCGAGTACGGGACACTGAGCCGCGGCAAGAGACTCAGGCCCCTGCTGCTCCTCTTCGCGTACCGCGCCTGTCGCGGCCCGGGTGACGCCACGCGGCTCGCATGCGCGCCGGAGATCATTCACTCCTACTCGCTCATGCACGACGACCTGCCGTGCATGGATGACGACGACATCCGCCGCGGCCGGCCCACGACTCACGTTGTGCACGGATCGCGCACCGCGATCGTCGCCGGCGCCTCGATGATTCCTCTCGCGGTCGCCGTCGCGCGCGACGCGCTCTCGGAGCTTGGCGTCCCGCCCGACCGCGCACGGAGAACAGTGACAGCGCTGCTCGAGGGTTCCGGCGCGGGGGGAATGATCGGCGGGCAGCTTCGGGATCTGGAGGGAGAAGGCGCGACGTTGACGCTGGCGGCGCTCGAAGCCGTACACGCGGCGAAGACGGGAGCGCTCATCGTAGCGTCCGCACGGATGGGTGCGCTCGCCGCCGGCGCCGGTGACGATGATGTTGCCGCCGTCGATAGATACGGCCGGTGCATCGGCCTCGCCTTCCAGATCATGGACGACGTGCTGGACCTGACTTCGACGACCGTGACACTGGGAAAGACGGCGGGGCGCGATGAAGCGCTGGGCAAAAGCACCTATCCGGCCCTGCTTGGAATCTCCGGGGCACGTGAGCGCGCGGAGGCCCTCGTTAGCGAGGCAACGGAAGCTCTTTCCGGAAGGGGACTACTCACGCAGGACCTTCGGCAAGTCGCTAACTTCATGGTAACCCGCACGTCCTGAAACCTCCGTCAATGTCCATCCTCGACCGTATCAATTCACCGGCCGACCTCAAGCCGCTCAGCCGCGACGAGCTGCGCACCGTTTCCGCGGATATGCGCGAGCGGCTGATCGAGGTCTGCTCCCGCACCGGCGGCCATATTGGTGCCGGTCTCGGGGTCGTGGAGCTCACCGTAGCCCTGCACGCGGTATTCGACACGCCTCGTGACAAGATCGTCTGGGACGTCGGCCACCAGGGGTACCCGCACAAGCTTCTCACCGGGCGTGCCGGCAGGTTCGAGACGCTTCGGCAGGAGGACGGCCTCTCGGGCTTTCTCCGGCGGCGCGAGAGCGAATACGACACGTTCGGTGCCGGTCACGCGGGGACGGCCATATCCGCCGGGTACGGAATGGCGGTCGCTCGCGATCTGAACGGTGAGGACTTCAGCGTAGTGTCGGTGCTTGGAGACGGAGCTCTCACGTGCGGATTGGCGTATGAGGGATTGAACAACGCCGGCGCCTCCGATTCTGATTTCATCGTCGTGCTGAACGACAACGAGATGTCGATCGCGCCCAACGTCGGCGCGATCTCCAAGTATCTCACGTCGATCCAGCGAAATCCGCTCTACAACCGTGTTCGCTCGGCCATCGGCAACGTCGTCGATTCAGCCCCCGGGCCTCTCTCGAGCGTCGGAACCCTGGTCAGGAAATGGGAGGAGAGCATGAAGACCTTCCTGACACCAGGCATTTTCTTCGAGGAGCTCGGATTCCGATACTTCGGTCCCATCGACGGCCACGACATCGACGCGCTGGTGGACACTTTCACAGCCGTGAAGGCGTTGCCGGGACCGAGACTCATCCACTGCATCACCCAGAAGGGAAAGGGATTCCCGGCGGGCGAGCACATTGAGAAGTGGCACGCTTTGCCGCCCGGCCACGATCCGGCGACCGGCAAGCAGCGGAAAATTTCCTCGGCCAACTCGGCGTACACCGCGGCCTTTGGGCAGGGATTGGCGGAGATCTCCGCCGAAAACCCGCGTGTGGTGGCGATTACGGGCGCGATGCCGAGCGGGACGGGTACGGGTGTTTTTGCCAAAAAATTCCCCGAGCGGTTTTTCGATGTCGGGATCGCCGAAAGCCACGCCGTCACTTTCGCCGCCGGACTTGCGACCGGCGGAATTCGTCCGGTTTGCGCGATCTATTCGACTTTTCTGCAGCGCGCGTATGACAATGTGATCCACGATGTCGCGATTCAGCATCTGCCCGTGATCTTCGCGATGGATCGCGCCGGTGTGGTTGGGGAAGATGGTCCGACCCATATGGGCCTCTACGACATTGCCTACATGCTGGCCGTTCCCGGGATGGTCGTGACGGCGCCGAAGAACGGCGCGGAGATGCTGGGTCTCATCAAGAGTGGGTTGGCGCAGGACGCTCCGTTCTCACTGCGGTACCCGCGCGATTCGACACCGGACCTCGTCCCTCCGGCTCAGGAAATCGAGGCTATCGCGCACGCATCGTGGGAGATCCTGCGCCGCGCCAGCACTTCCGGCCGCGACCGCGCGAGTGCCGTCGCGATACTTGCGGTCGGCACGATGGTGCTGCCCGCGCTCTCGGCCGCCGAGCTGTTGCAGGAGAGCGGAACGAGCGTAACCGTTGTGAACTGCCGCTACCTCAAGCCGCACGACAGTGTTGCTCTGGCAGAGGTCGTGCGCGACCATGCGAACATTCTGGTGGTGGAAGAGGGTACGGTCGTCAACGGATTCGGGGCGCACCTGGCCGCGGTCGTGGCCGAGATGGATCAGTCGGCGCGGGTGATCGCGCATGGAGTCAGAGACGAATTCATCGAGCAGGCGCCGCGGGCGAAGCAGCTGGCTGGCCTGGGCCTCGATGCGAAGGGTATCGCCGGCCGCGTCGTCGTCGCATTTGGAATGGAAAGCTCGCGGGGCACCCACCTCCGCGCGGTCTGATGCGGCTGGGGGTCATTGGACACCAGGGGTATGATGACCTGCCGGAAATTCTTGGCAGGCTCTCCCGCACCGCGCCCGCAGTCGGCCTCGAGCTTTTCTTCGAGCAGGGGCTTCACGAAATCGCCGGCACCGGCTCGCGCCTCGAAGACGCGGATCAGATTGATGCGTTGATCACGCTCGGCGGAGACGGCACGCTGCTGCGCGGAGCGCGCTGGCTCGATGGAAAGGACAAGCCGATACTAGGCGTGAATCTGGGCCGCCTCGGGTTTCTCACCAGCTGTCAGGCGGAGGATCTCGAGGCGGCGCTGAAGCATCTGGCCGGTGGCGAGTACGTCGCGCAGCCCCGGATGGCGCTGAGCGCGCGCGCGATAGATGCGTCGGGTGAGACGAGAAAGCAGTGGCGGGCGCTCAACGATTTCGTGCTGCACAAGGGCGGCTTCGCGCGCGTGGTGCGACTCAACATCTCTGTGGACGGCGAGAGCATCGGCACCTATGCCGCGGACGGGATAGTGATCTCGACACCGACGGGTTCGACTGCCTACAGTCTGTCGGCGGGAGGGCCAGTGGTGGTGCCGACCGTCGAATCGATCATCATTACGCCGGTTTCCCCGCATACGCTGGCAATACGGTCGCTCGTGATTCCGGCGGACGGCGAAGTCACCGTCGAGGCCAACGAAAGTCCGACCGAGCTGCTGGTGACGGTCGATGGTCAGGTCGGCACCAGCTTTGTGAAGGGTGAGCAGCTCAGAGTGCGGCGCGCGGACAACCCGGTGCGCATTGTCCGGTTCCCGGGCGCGACTTTCTTCGAGCGTATGCGGGTGAAGCTTGGTTGGGGAGGACTTCCCGACGAGCAGGGATCAGCATAGTGCTGACCGAGCTCAGGATTCGAAATTTCGCGATCATTGAATCGGTGACGCTCCCGCTCGGCAAGGGATTCAATGTCCTGTCCGGCGAGACCGGGGCAGGGAAGTCGATCATCGTTGGGGCATTGGGCCTCTTGCTCGGAGAGCGCGCCAGCGCTGACCTCATCCGATCCGGTGCAGACAAAGCGACGGTCGAGGGCGTGTTCGATGTGGGCAGCATGGCCAGCATCACCGAGCTCGCCGATGCGCGCGGCATTGACGTGGAAGAGGACACTCTCGTTCTCAAGCGGGAGATCTCCTCGAACGGGCGCGGGCGCGCGTGGATCAACGGCGCGACGGTGACTGCGACCGTACTGGCCGAGTTGGGACGCCAGCTGGTGAATCTTCACGGGCAGCATGACGCACAGACTCTGCTCGACGGCGAATCGCAGCGGAGGATCCTCGATGCTTTCGGAGCGGCGCTCGCCCAGGCCGAGCTGGTTGCGCGAATCCACGCTGAGCTCTTCACGGTGCGCGGAGAGATCGCCGCACTGTCATCTCGCCGCGCCGAAGCGGAGCGACGGGCGGACTACCTGCGGCACGTTGCGATGGAGGTGGAGAACGCCCGCCTCTCTCCTGGTGAAGACACGCGCCTCGAGGACGAGGCGCGGAAGCTGGAGAACTCCGACGAGCTACGGACACTTGCGACCGGACTGAGCCAGCTTCTCGCCGGGGAAGAAGCAAGCGTGATGACGCAGCTCGCAGCTGCCCGCAGGCCACTCACGGCGATCGAGCGCATTGATCCTGCCGCTGCCCGGATGCAGGAGCTGTTCGACGCGGGCTACTACGCGTTCCAGGAGCTGTCGCGAAGCGTGGAAGATTACGCGGGCGCGGTCGACCTCGATCCGGCGCGACTCGAAGAGATGCGCCGCCGGCGCGACCGTCTCTTCGGATTGCTCAAGAAGTACGGGCCGACCCTGGACAACGTCATCGAGGCAGGCCGCTCCGCTCGCGCCGAGCTAGACCTGATCGACACCGCGCAGTTCGATCTCGCCAACCTCACCGCGCGCGAGGGCGAGGCGCGATCACGGCTTGCGGACGAGTCGGGAAAGCTGTCCGCGCTCCGGAAAGCGGCGGGGAAGAAGCTCGCGACTGCCGTCGACCGGCTGCTGCCAGAGCTCGGCATGCCGGATGGAAAATTCTCCGTTGCGCTCCTGCCGAAGGGCGAGCCGTCGGCGCAGGGCGGAGAAGATGTGGAGTTCAGAGTTGCGCTCAACATTGGGCACGAGGAGCGTCCGCTCGCGCGGGTGGCGTCTGGAGGCGAGCTGTCACGGGTGATGCTGGCGCTCAAGACCATTCTCGCGAAGGTGGACCAGGTTCCGACGCTGATCTTCGACGAGGTCGATGCCGGCATTGGAGGCCGGGTTGGCTTACAGGTCGGCGATACCCTCAGGCGCGTGGCGAAGGAGCACCAGGTTTTCGCGATCTCGCACCTTCCGCAGATCGCCGCGCGCGCTCACCACCACATAGTCGTAGCGAAGGGAGCGAAGAGCGGGGTAACGACCGCCGACATCACGGTCCTCGATCGAACCACGCGCGTCGCCGAGATTGCGCGGATGCTCGGCGGAGATCCGGAGAGTAAGGTCAGTCGCGCTCACGCGAAGGAGCTGATCGAGAGCGCGACAGCGAACGTCGCGCATGCATGACGTCGCGCATGCATGACGTCGCGCCTGCCTAGAGTTCCTTTTTGCGTTTTGAGTGATCCGTCTTTGTGTTGTCCGTGATCGCGTTGGCTGGCAGCAGAAACGCAAAACGCTGAACGCAAAAACAGTCAACTCAAAACGCGGCCGTAATGTTTTAATTGCCGAACAGTCTTGCGTAGAGTCTGATCTGTACCTGATCCGTAAACGCCTTCACGACATTCCCTGATCCCTTCACCGTCTGCCAGTGCAGATAGGTGACCTCGAACGGTATCGACGCTTTCTTTTTCTCGAAGTCGTAGAGGTTTGAAAACGAGATACCGCCGCCTAGGCGGTGCTCTTTCGTCTCGGTCTCGAGGTTGAGCGTCGAAGCATCGAGCGTTATGTCGGAGAACCCGGTGACGGCCGCGGGAATGTTGAAGGTCCCTTCGTATTGATCCTGGGATTTGCTGCGGTAGACGTATTGACCCGAGACCGCGAAAAAGTTGTTGAGGACGATCCGTGGGTTGGTCTCGAACTCGAAAATGTTGCCGAGATTCCGCTTCACTCTCTGGAGGCGGTACAGCGGAGCAAGGTTGCGGTCGGGAAGATCGGTGATGCGCATGAACTGGTCATCACCCAGCTGGTTGTTGTATCGAAGTATGAACGACTGCCAGAAACGGCTGCCCACGAGCACATCGGCGAAGAAGCGGCCCTCGAGATCGGTCTGTCCCTGGCCACCGCCGATGTCGATGAAATTGTTCGGCGACTCCGCCTGGCCAGTCGGAAGGCGCAGAACACCGCCGACCGAGGCGCGGAAATTCAGTCCGTGCGGCTCCATTCTGGCCGCGGTGGTGTTCCCGAAGGTGTCGAGAAGGAGGAATTTTCCGCCGACGTCGATGTCACCAACGTGCGAGCGGTCGGTGGTGCGAATCGGGTCCGCCTCGACGCCGAACCGGGGATCGGTGAGGATCGTCTGAGCG
>JBDSRC010000211.1:0-9114 GCA_039929505.1 Gemmatimonadaceae bacterium | reverse complement strand
GCCAAGACCAAGGCAGCGTTGTCTGGTGCGCTCCGCGGCTACAAGGACATAAATCTGCGCGCGATGCGACTGCTCGCTCCGGGAGGGCTGCTCTACACCGCGAGCTGCAGCTTTCATCTGAGCAGGTCGATGTTTCTGGAAATGCTCCAGACGGCCGCCGCCGACAGCGGGAGGAGAGTGGCGATCAGAGCGCTCACCGGCCAGCCGATCGATCACCCCGAAGTGCTGACCATGCCCGAGACGGGATACATCAAGGGGGCGCTACTCGAACTGATGGACTGAAATGCAGGCTGGTGTAGAACGCTGCGGAAACTGAATTGCGTTTTGAGTTTACCGTTGTTGCGTTGTCGGTTGTTGAGTTACCGCTAGCGGCCAGGCCCGCGTCGCTGACAGGTGAAAGCATGACTTTTCCACTCGATCGACCCGACTTTTCCACCCCGGCCGATTTGTGAATAAATTCGTCTCTCTAGACTGTTGCCGGCGGCGGACAGCATTCAGCGGGACGCCGGCAGCGTGTGTGTGTTCATGGAAGAGAAGCATGTGGTTGGCCGACGAAAAGGGACGGTTATCCCTTTTGACAGGTGGGACAGAAATAAGTCGACCGCCCCGCCTGAACGATTCGCTGGATCGTTCCATCTTCCCGGCGACATTCCTTGCCTTCCCGATCGTACACTCGGAACCGGTCGACCCCGCGCTTGTCGGTGTAACGACCGGGACGCCGCTTCCTGGGACTCAGGACTAGCCTGATCGCATCCACCAGCTTCTCGAGCTTTGCGCGGGGAACCTTGGCTGCCGGGCAACGAGGATCTATTCTCGCCTCCCATAGCGCTTCCGCCGCGTAAATGTTTCCAAGTCCGGCGATGACACTCTGATCCATTAACGCCGGCTTGATTGCGATCTTTTTCCGGCGGAGAACATCGATCAGATAATCGGCGTCGAGCGCCTCGTCGCTCGCCTCGCGACCCAGCTTGGGCAGCGACGACTCGCCCTTCTTGTCGAGAGTGATCGAAGAAAGCGCCCGCGAATCGACGAGCGAGATGCGCGTGCCGTCGGCGAGCTCGATCACGGCGCGCGCGAAGCGGTGGAGCGGATCCTTCGTCGTGGCCACCTCCCAGTCGCCGTTCATTCTGAAATGCACGACGAGCGTGTCGCCGCTGTCGAGATGCAGCAGCTGGTGCTTGCCGCGCCGCTCGATCTCGCCGATGCGCTTCCCTTTCGCGGCACGCGCCTGCGCCGGCTTGAACTTCTTCCTGAGCGACGGGTGAATCGCCTTAACCGCCTGGATCTTTTTGCCGAGTGCGGCACGGCGGATCTGGCGCGCCGCGCGTTCGACTTCGGGTAGCTCAGGCATCCTGTGCCGCCATTTCCGGTGAACCCCGTTCGCGAGCCCAAGCGTCACCGGAATCGCCCTTTTGGCGTTCCGTACGGTTGAGTTGTGGAAATCTACCCTTGCAATGTGGACAACTGTATCTACCTTATCGCCTGGTCCACCCACGCGTTTACCGGTCCCATCCCAGATGACGCTACACCCGCCTCGTTCTCTAAAGCACGAATACGAGCTGTACGTCGAAAACGAGATAGAAAACTACAAGGAGTCAGTTTCCCGCCCCGCCATCCTCAAGATCGGCGACGAGGCGGCGGCGGTGCTGCGGGCGCAGGAACAGTTTGCTATGGACGAGCTGGTCCTCTGGGCGGAAGTGGACCGAATCATCCGGAAGCGTCTCCGGATCCCCGCCTATGAGACGTGGCGTCGCAAGCGAGTCAAAATCCTCGAGGAGTACCGGCGCCCGGAGCACTGGGGTATCCGTCCCGATGGCATGCTCGCCCGGGAGATCCACCCGCCGGCGGAATCCAAGGTCCTCGTCGCCGGCAACGAAATAGACGGGGCCGCTCTGTACCTGGCCGCGCACGGCTGCGATGTCACGGCCCTCGACAGCGAAGCAAATTCACTCGAGCGTGTAATGAACGCGGCGCACGCGGCGGGCCTCACCGACAAGATTCAGGGCCACCTGGCGGACCTCTCAAGCTGGGCACCCGACTCCCCCCTGAGCGCCGTCATCTGCACCTCGGCCGCCTTCGCTAATCTCAGCCCGGAAGAGAGAATCCGAGCGTTCGAGATTCTCCAGAATGCGACCGGCGATGGAGGGGTCCACCTGGTCGGAACGATCGTGCGCGGCCAGCGGGGAGTGTCGGTCGCCGAGCTGCGCCGACAGTACAAGGGATGGACGATCTCAGTCGAAGAGGATTCCGGAACCTCACGAAGCTTTCTGGCGAAAAAGATCGCCAGCTAGGCCCGTGTCCGAACGACACAGGTGTCCGGTTGCCCTGTGTCAAATCGCAACACATTGCGCCGCGCCCATCACCCCACCTCAGTGTAAATCCTTATTTAACAAGCACTTGCGTGCAGCGTCATACATGGCATAAGCGGTGCCTTTACAGGTGTCGAGTGACGGTGCGCACAATCAACGACTGAGTGCTCTGATGAAAAAGAATCGTAAAGATAACGGCTCGAGTGAGCCGATTGGAATCGTGATTTCACGCGGTGATCGGACCGAGCCCACTCCTGTTTTCTCCGCTTACATCTGGGGCCCGGTGCCCGACATCAAACCTGAAGCGGCCACCCGCGCTGCCTGATTTCGTCCCTACTATTAAGTAGGCGCGTAAGAAGTAAGGCTCATACCGAATGGCTCCGCGTCGATCGCGGAGCCATTTTGCATCCTGTCCCGGTATGCCACTTGCCCCTCTCGCGAACGTGGACCGCCCCGCCTCCGCACCGCCAGTATCTGCTACTCTTTCCCCGAACTGGGAAGGCGAGCGCCACGCGCTCCTGTCCCAGCGCATTTCCGACATCGGCCTCGAGATACGCGGCACTCTGCTCGAGAAGCTCGTCAACCAGTTGTACGACGAGCTCGCAGCGAAGGGAATGGCGTTCCGGCCCCCGGTTTATCTGAGCGATCAGTGGGGATGTCCGGACGGGACACCAATCATCGGCGTCCCGTTCTATCTCGCTGACGCCCGGCTCTCCCGCATCGAGGAGGACTACTCGCAAGCGGTGGAATCCGAAGCCGAATCAATGCGCTACCTGCGCCACGAGGCTGGCCACGCCTACAACTACGCGTACCGGTTCTATGACCGGGCCGCGTGGCGAAAGATGTTCGGCCCGTACTCGCGCCCGTATCGCGACCGGTATCGCGCCGACCCGTTCTCGCGCGAGTTCGTGCGGCACATCCTCGGGTGGTATGCGCAAAAGCATCCTGACGAGGACTTCGCGGAAACTTTCGCGGTGTGGCTGACACCCGGCCTGGACTGGAAGCAGGAATACGAAGGCTGGGGCGCGATCAAAAAGCTCGAGTACGTCGACAAGCTGATGACGGAAGTCGCGAGCAAGGTGCCGGTGGTCCCGGAACCGAGTGACGATGATCTTCCCGTTTCGGCAATGCAGTACAC
Organism: Gemmatimonadaceae bacterium; assembly: GCA_039929505.1. Lineage (GTDB taxonomy): Bacteria > Gemmatimonadota > Gemmatimonadetes > Gemmatimonadales > Gemmatimonadaceae > UBA4720. Next base: position 5,667 of record JBDSRC010000211.1, on the reverse strand, counting down.
GCTGGCCGAGCACTACCAGGATGAGAAGGGCATTCCCATCCGCGACCCGCGAATCTTCGACGGCGATCTACGCACCATCTTCGTCGCCGAGTCGCAGGCGCCGGGTGGCGTGGCCGCGGCGGATTTCATCGCGCGGCATCGCCGCGAGATCGTCACCCGCATTGCGTACTGGACCGGGGAGAGTGCGTCGGTGGTGCGCCAGTTCGTCGAATTCCTCAGCGACCGCGTTGCATCATTAAACCTGAAGCTGGGCGGCCTCGAGGCCTCGACGTTGATCGAGCTGACTGCGTTTGGAACGGCGGTGATCATGAACTACCGCCACACCGACGCGATGGACGGCACTGACGCGGGCGACGACAATTGAAAGTCGTGACACCACGCGAAGCCCACGTTACTGACGTCATGATCCTCCACAGGGACCCAACTTGAAAGTCACCATCCTCCACAGTCAGGACGCACTCGAGCCGCCGGTCGATCCGGTTCTCGATCAGCTCGAGGGGGCGCTAAACACCGGAGGTCATACCACGCGCCGACTTGCCGTCGACGCCGAGATCCAGCCGCTCATCAACGAGCTCACCGCGGAGGGTCCGGATCTAGTCTTCAACCTCGCCGAGTCGTTTCGCGGCAAGAGCGCGCTGGAGTCAAATGTCGCAGCGTTGTTGAACCTCATCGACCTGCGTTACACCGGGTCGAGTCCGGCCGGGCTCATACTCGCCGGCGACAAGACGCTGACAAAAAAGGTGTTGTCGTTCCACGGGATTCTGAGCGCGAAGTTCGCGACAATGTACCGCGGCCAGGTCGATTGGTCGGGAGACATCAAGTTTCCGCTCCTGGTGAAGCCGCCGCAGGAGGACGCTTCCCTCGGCATCACCCAGAAATCGATCGTCAACAACGTGAAGGAGCTGCTCGACGTGATCAGCGGCACCCAGCAGGAGTATCAGTCCCCGGTGCTCGTCGAGGAGTTCATCGACGGGCGGGAGTTCTACGTCGGCGTCCTGGGCAACAGCAAGGCGGAAGCGCTGCCGATCATCGAGCTCGATTTCTCGAAGTTTCCCAAGGATCTTCCAAAGATCGCGAGCTGGGAAGCGAAGTGGGGTGACGACGGTGACGAAAAGGGCGAGCAGTTCGCGGGGACGCAGTCCATCTTTCCGACCGATCTCCCTGAAGAGCTGGCGACGCGCATCCAGCAGGTCGCCGTCGACTCATTCCATGCGCTCAGGCTGCGCGACTATGGCCGCATCGATCTTCGCGTGACGGCGAAGGAAGAGATCTACGTGATAGAAGCAAATCCGAACTGCTACCTCGAGCAGAAGAGCGAGTTCGCCACCGCCGCGCAGAAATCCGGGCTCGAGTATCCCGCGCTCATCTCGCGGATAGCAGAGCTTGCGAGCGCGCGGTACTCTCGCTGAAACTGCAACTTCAAACTGACGACTACCAGCCGGGGGCTGTGGGCGGGCCGGCGGTGGGCTGCGTGCTTGTGCTCAGAAAGGCCGAAAAAAGAAAAGCCGGCGTTCAACGCCGGCTTTCCCCTTTTCCCATCCGATCTATCGGCGCTTGCGCGCGCCCTTCTTGGCCGCCGAGCTACGTGCCGTCTTCTTTCTCGCGCGGGTGCGGGCGCCCTTGCGCGCCGAAGCACTCCGCTGAGCCTTGGTTCTGCGGCCGCCGCTCTTTTTCGCGGCTGCTTTACGTCCACGCTTCTTCGCTGCTGCCATTTTCGTCTCTCCACGATGAAGTAAAACTCTCAACCGGTTCCCGATGAAACCGGTGAGTCCCGCATCGCGTCCCGACTAGCACGCGGTTCAGAAAATCAGCGCGACTCAATGCCGTATCGCACTTGGTAGCTTGCGGCGAATATAGAATGCAAGAGATGTGCAAGCAATACTCTAAACGTGCATTGATCCGCCGCCGCGACGATCACTTCCAAAAGTCTCACGCAGTCGTCAGGTTAGAACGCGCGCTCTGAAAAACGTTTTTCGTAATCTCAACGGAGTGTCCCGCACGTGAAAGCGCTGGTAAAGGAATCCGCCGCACCCGGTTTCAAGCTCAAGGATGTGCCCGAGCCGAAGATTCGCGAGGACGAAGTTCTCATTCGAGTGCGGAGAGCGGGAGTCTGCGGAACCGACGTTCACATCTACGACTGGGATGCGTGGGCGCAGGGGCGTTGCAAGCCTCCGTTCGTAGTGGGGCATGAGTTCGCCGGCGACGTCGTCCAGGTCGGGCGGCTCGTCACCGATGTGAAAGAGGGCGATCGCGTCACGGCTGAAGGGCATATCGTCGATGGGCGCTGCCTCCTTTGCCGAACCGGCAACGCGCACGTGTGTCCGTATACGCGGATCATCGGCGTGGACCGCGACGGCTGCTTCGCCGATTTCATATCGATGCCCGCGACCAACGTGTGGCATCTCGATGACGGGATCTCCTACGATATCGGCGGCATTCACGATCCGATGGGCAACGCGTTTCACACCGCCCTCACCGCCGACATCCCGGGTGCGACGGTACTGGTGACGGGGTGCGGACCGATCGGGATATTCGCCGTCGGGATATGCCGCGCCGCTGGAGCCTCGCGGGTGATCGCGACGGACGTAAACGACACCCGGCTGGCGCTGGCGAAGACGATGGGGGCCCATGATGCGATTCATCCCGAAGAGGCGACCGCAATCGTGAAGGCGGCAACGGGTGGGCTCGGCGTCGACGTCGTGCTGGAGATGTCGGGCGTTCCCGCGGCAATCCATCAGGCCTTTGCACTGGTCCGCGTCGGCGGCCGGGTCCAGATGCTCGGCATTCCCTCGAAGAAGATCGACTTCGACCTCGCGACCGAAGTCATCTTCAAGGGTCTTACGATCTACGGCGTTGTCGGGCGCCGAATGTACGAGACCTGGCACCAGATGACGCGATTTCTTCGCTCCGGAGAATTCGACCCCACTCCCGTCATCACCCACCGCTTTCCGCTCGCCGAGTTCGACGCGGCGATCGCCGCGATCAAATCGGGTGAAGCAGGCAAGGTCATCTTCGAGGTCGCATGAATCAAATCTTCGCTGCTCCAAACACGTGAGGCAGAAGTGACGCTCAACACGAAGTTTGATTCCGAGATCGCTGCCGGCATCGAGAAGCTGAAACAGGACGGGGTCTACAAACGGCTCAATTATCTCTCGTCACCGCAGAGCTCGCGGGTTCAGATGGAGGGACGCGGCGAGGTCCTCATCCTTTCATCGAACAACTACCTCGGTCTTTGCGCTGAGCCGTCGGTGGTGAAGGCGGGCATCGAGGGCCTCGAGCGTTACGGCGCCGGAACCGGCAGCGTTCGCTTCATCTGTGGCACGTTCACCATTCACCGCGAGCTCGAGCAGGCAATCGCGGATCTGGTCGGAACGCCAGCATCGCTCAGCTACGTCTCGGCATGGAACGCGAACGAAGGCCTCACCGCCTCCATCGTCGAGCAGAACGACTTCGTCGTCTCCGATGCGCTGAACCACGCGTCGATCATCGATTCGGTCCGATTGGCGAAAGCGATCACCAAATGCACGACGGCGGTATACGCACACTCTGATCTCGACGACCTCAAAGCCAAGCTCGTGAGCGCCAAGGGCGCGCGGCGGCGGATCATCTGGACCGATGGCGTCTTCTCGATGGAAGGGAGCATTGCGAGACTTCCCGACCTGCTCCAGCTGGCGCGGGACCACGACGCGATCGTCGTGATGGACGACTCGCACGGCACGGGCGTCCTCGGTGCCACCGGGCGCGGGACGGCCGAGCATTTTCGTGTGCTGGGCGAAGTAGACGTGATTACTTCGACGCTCGGGAAGGCCCTCGGCGGGGCGGCGGGTGGCTTCGTTGCGGGTCCTGAGTCACTCGCTGACATGTTGACCCAGCGGTCCCGGCCGCAGCTGTTCTCCAACGCCCTGCCCCCGACCGTGGCCGCGAGCGCCCTCGGGGCAATCAGACACCTGGAGCACAATCCGCAGCTCGTGCGTCAGCTGCACGAGAACACCCGCTATTTCCGGTCGGCCCTGTCAGAGGCGGGGTTCAAACCGCTCCCCGGCGAGACCCCGATTGTGCCCATTATCGTGGGGGAAACTGCCACCGCGATAAAGATGAGTGACATGTTGTTGCAGGAAGGCGTCTTTGTGACAGGGTTCGGCTTTCCGGTCGTGCCTCAGGGGCAGGCGCGTGTGCGCTGTCAGCTCAGCGCTGCCCATTCACGCGACGATCTGGACGAGGCCATGGCGGCCTTCCGCACCGTCGGGACGAAGCTAGGCATAATCTAGAGGACGCCTTCATGCAGAAGCTCAGAGCAGTCGCTGTCGCAGTGATCGCAGTAGCCGTCGCCTCGACTGAAGCGACCGCGCAAAGCTCACGTAATTTCGAAGACTCCTGGTTCTGGGGAGCAAAAGCAGGAATTAACACGTTCTCCATTCCCGGCGGCGGAAACCAGACTACCGCGAATCTGGGTATCGACTGGCTCATCACGCGGAAGAAGGGCGGACTGTACGTCTCGGGAGACCAGTCTATTTTCGAGCGAGACGTCTATTTTCTGGATCCTTCCTCGGTCAACGGGCAGCGCACCGTTCGCATCAACGACCTTCGCCGGATCACCTTTGCCGGTGTAGCGTTTCCGAAGCGTTTCGGCGGCGTGATTCCCTACGGTGGAATAGGGTACATGATCGCGGTTGCTGGAGACGCCAGAATAATGGTGGACAGCGGCGACACACAGCCGACGAACTCGTTCGTCGACGACATCGACCAGCTGCGAAGCCGTGGCTCGGTGCTCGGAATGTTCGGCGTACAGATTCAGACTCGTCGCGCCGCGCTCTTCGTCCAGGAAACGCTCCTGCCCAGCAACCGGAACTTTGTGTTTCCGAGCGTGCTGTCGTTCTTCGAGTTCGGTGTCCGCTACAACTTCGGCACTTCGATCGACCGGCCATAGCAGCTTTCGGCGCAGCCAGGTTGGTTGAATAGACGGCGTCCTTCGAGGGCGCCGTTCTTTTTCCCCCGCGCTTCCGGGCAGCGAGCGAAGTCTGCCACGCTGATAGAGAATCTCCCTGGGGAGACGGAGAGGGACCTGCGACGCGAGTACGCTCGCTCGGGCGGAGCCCCCAACTACGCTCCCTCGCTCCGCTCGGTCGCGGGTCTCCTGGTCGCTCGCCGAAACTCGCTTTCGCAGGTCCCCCTCCGTCTCCCCGCCAGCCCACTCAGCGACGACGCACGGCTAGGTCTGCGCGGAAGCGCGCCGAGCGAAGCTCGGCGTCCCGGCGGCGCACGATTCAACCACCCGAGCGCCTCACGAGGGACGCAGCGCTTCGCGCTGCCGCGTTTGCGATTCCTATGTGCGGAGGTGAGGGGTGTCCCCGCAGGCGCTTTCCAAAGCGAGCGACCAAGGAGACCCGTGACCGAGCGGAGCGAGGGAGCGTAGTTAGGGGCTCCCGGGTGCCCGCTTGCGGGCGCGGAGAGCGTAGCGCCGTAGAGGGCATCCCCGCCTCCCCCGAGGCAGAGATCTATCGCGAACGCGGCAGCTCTAGGCCGACATCTTCCCTTTTGAGACGAACGGGCTGTTGTCGACAATCCATCGCATCGGCCAGTCGGCGGCGCGCGTGATACCGATTCGCGTCGTCACCCGCACCTTATCATCGGAGACTCGCTCGCCCTCTCGAATGATGAGTGGCTTTC
>JBDSRC010000210.1:0-3789 GCA_039929505.1 Gemmatimonadaceae bacterium | reverse complement strand
CAATACCACTGGAACCATCCACGCGGGTCTTCGTGGTAGATCCACCGCTTTTTGCGCCAGACCGACAATGGCTGTGATGCATTCACGCCGAAGTAGTTGAGCGAGGGATCGCGTTCAGGCGACAGTTTCGCGCGCCGGTACCAGCTCAGCGGAAATTCATCTGCGCAATCAGTCATGTATCTCCCGCCGAAGACTCCAAGCGCGAGCAGCTGAGGAGGCGTGAGCTGGGGAGTGAAGCCGGCGTCGTAGTTCCTTCCCGTCGGCTCGATGAGAAGGTTGCTGTAACCATGCTGCATCCGGTCGTTGACCGTGATCTCAACGGGCTTCATGCCGCGACCCGCGCTATGTCGCCCGCTCGAGTGAGCCCTGGTGGCCAACGATACCGTTCAGCATTCCGCGGAAGATCAGCGCGTGCACGGGATACAGGGCATACCAATAGATCAGCCCGGCCAATCCATGCGGCTCGAAAACCGCGGTCTGACGAATGGTGCTGTTCGCGCCATCTCCGGTAACCTCGAACTGTAGCCAGGCGCGGCCAGGAAGCTTCATCTCCGCGCGGAGCCGCACCATGCGGTCGGGCTCGAGAGCTTCCACTCTCCAGAAATCAAGCGCGTCGCCGCAGCGCAATTTGTGCGGATCGCGACGGCCGCGCCGCATCCCCGCCCCCCCGACCAACAGATCGGCCGACCCACGCAGGCGCCACAGCCAGTCGCCGTAGTACCAACCGCTGGCCCCGCCGATTCGCTCGATCGCGCGGAACGCAGCCGCAGGAGTTGCCGCAACCGTCGCCTCTCTCGAATCGACGATGCGGGAGCCGGTGTGCGTACCTCCCCACGAATGCTGTGACCCGATCGACGATTGCGCATCCGACCAGCGGGTCTCGGCGAACTCGCGGTCTTCGTTTGACAGGGCCCGCGCCATCGATTCGTGCATCCCGCGGGGGCGAATGCCTGGAAACAGCGTGCCGGCGCTCGGGGAGGAGACTACGGTTTCACTGCGAAGACTGTCTATGAGCTTTCGCCCGACGCGCGCGTATACCGGAGTGACGAGGCCGAGCCAGCGGCTCGAGAGCCAGGGCGTGAGCACGGGCACGGGAACGAATCGGCGGGGGAGGGAGCGTTGCTTCGCGTACTCGCGCATCAGGTCGAGGTAGGAAACACGATCGGGCCCGCCGATTTCAACTACCTGGCTCGACCCCAGCTCTACATCCGCGGCTCCAACCAGATACGCGATCAGGTCCTCGATCGAGATCGGCTGCGTGAGCCGGCTGGCCCAGCGAGGTACGATGAGGAGTGGCAGTCTCTCCACGAGCGAGCGAACCAGCTCGAACGAAAGACTTCCCGAGCCGAGAATTATCGAGGCGCGAAACTCGATGGTGGGAACACCACTGTCGCGCAGAATTCGTCCGACGTTCTGACGGCTGGCGAGGTGTGGGGAGAGATCGTCAGCGCCAAGACCGCCAAGATACACGATCCGGCGAATTCCGGCGTCGCGCGCTGCACGCGCGAAGTTCTCCGCTCCGGCGCGCTCTTCCCGCTCGAAATCGTGCGGCGAAGCCATTGCGTGAATGAGATAGTACGCCGTGTCGACACCTTCCATCGCGGACGCGAGGGAGCCGGCGTCGAGAACATCTCCGATCACCACTTCGACATCCGGCGTGACGCGGCTTCGGAGCTCCTCAGGCCGGCGCGCCATCGCGCGGATGCGCTCTCCACGCGCGCTCAGCGCGCCGAGCAGACGCCCGCCGATGTACCCACTCGCGCCGGCGACGAGAATCAGGCGCGGGGCAGGATCTCCACTCGTGGCAGCTGCGTGCCTAGCGGACATCAGAGCCGACTGAGGCGAAGAGGTCTTCGATTTTCTCGGCGACACGCACCCCGCTCGCGGTGAGCTCGCGCTTGAGCAGCGTTGCGCCTGTCCCGCCGGCAGTCATGCCGATGGCATCTGGAAGACGCCCGCGAAGGGAACGCATCTCGCCAAGCACCCGCTCGCGGTCGTCGACGTGGACGATGCTCAGTGCGACGAGAGACACATCGGCGGTGACGGCGGCGGCGGCGATCTCACTCGCGGGAAGGTCCGTTCCGAGATAGATCACGTTCCATCCTTCGACGGCGGCGAACGCGCCAGCCAGTGCCGCCCCGATGGCGTGTCGTTCTCCCGCTGGTGTCGCGACCAATACGCGAGGTGAGTCGGGACCGTGTGTGAACCCACGCATGGCTGCGATCAGTATGTCGTGTACGATGGACGACGCGAGATGCTCCTGACTCGGAGTGAGCCGCTTGGCGTGCCACTCGTCTCCGACCAGTCGCAGCAGCGGTGCAGCTACGCGTTCGACGAACGCAGCTATGCCGAGGCGGGCAACCGCGCGTCGCAGGTGAGCGTCGAGCGGCGCTGAAGCGAGCGACCGCGTGAGCGCCAGCGCGGTGGTGACCAGGTCCTCCGTATCGACGGCGGGCATTTCCGCCACCGCCGCACGTGAGATGCGCGAGTCGGTGTCTTCTTCCACCATCCGCGCCAGCGCTTTGTCGGAGAGTCCCGCGATCTGTCCGATGCTGCGTCCCGCTTCGGCGGCGGCGTTGAGGAGGATGAGCCGGTCGATGTCCGCGTTCGTGTAGAGCCGGCGCCCGCCCTTTTCACGAATTGGTTGCACCGCTTGATAGCGCCGCTCCCAAACCCGGAGAACGTCCTGGGTAAGCCCGGTTCGCTCCGCCGCGACGGCAATGGGGTGTCGGTCCCCGGGCGCGGTCCGGGTTCCCGCTCGAACTCGTTTCATGGATTCAACTTACGCCTTTGTCCAAACATTGTCAAGGAATAATCTTGGACAAAGGGTTGACAAACACGTCACCAAGCGCCATTCTTCTGGACAACGGCTGGACAAACGCACCGGCTGGCCCAACAGGGCGAACCTGAACGGAGAACGATTCCAATGAAGAAGCTCGACGTACTAACCGCTGTACTGCTGGTTGTCGGCGGCCTTAACTGGGGTCTGGTGGGCATCGCCCAGTTCGATCTCGTGGCGGCGTTGTTCGGCGCCATGTCGCCACTTAGTCGCACCGTCTACCTGCTCGTCGGAGTTTCGGCGCTGTATCAGGCCGCGCAATGGCGCGGCATCCAGCGCCGCTGGTCCGACGCCGTCCCTGCCCGCGCTTAGCGCGAACTGAACATCACACTCAAAGGAGAATCACATGAACAGGAAACCGCACTACGCCGTCGCCGCGCTCGCGGCAATCGTCACGCTTTCAGCGTGCGCCTCGACTCCCATGGCAGAGCCGGCGAAGAACATCGTCCAGGTTGCGTCGGAGAACGGCAGCTTCAACACGCTGGTGACCGCCGTCAAGGCAGCGGGACTGGTTGAGACGCTCGAGGGACCGGGTCCGTTTACCGTGTTCGCGCCAACCGACGCGGCGTTCGCCAAGCTGCCGGCGGGAACGATCAACTCACTGCTCGCCAACAAGGATGCGCTGACGTCGATCCTTACCTACCACGTCGTATCGGGCAGGACGGTCGCTTCCGACATCACGCGCATGAACGGCGCGATGCCGTCAACGGTCAACGGGCAGCCGCTCAACATCACCGTCCGCGCGGGAAAGGTGTACGTCAATGGCGCGCAGGTGATCATGGCCGATGTCCAGGCGTCGAACGGCGTCATTCACGTGATCGATGCTGTGCTCATGCCGACGGTTGCGGCGCGGTAAAGCACTGCTTAGCTGGGCCCTTTATAACTGAGAGGGGATCCAAGTAGTGAGTCAACAGTCTTGAGTCATAGTGACCAGTGAGCTGACTGGATAC
>JBDSRC010000209.1:0-9579 GCA_039929505.1 Gemmatimonadaceae bacterium | reverse complement strand
GTCACCGCGGTCACGACGAAGATCTCACCCACTCCCCCGTGAGTGATGAAGATCTTCGATCCGTTGAGGACGTAGTGAGAGTTCCGGCGGACTGCCGTGGTCTGGGTGCCGGCGGCATCGCTTCCCGCACTCGGCTCCGTGAGTCCGAAGCCGCCCAGAACCTTCCCCGTCGCCAGGAGCGGCACGTACTTCTGCCGCTGCGTTTCCGTTCCAAAATTGACTATGGGCGAGGTTCCCAGCGTCGTGTGGGCCGAAATCGTGATCGCGTGAGATGCGTCGACCTTGGCCATCTCATTGATCACGATCATGTAGCTAAGAGTGTCGAACCCCGCGCCACCGAGCGCCTCGGGCCACGGAATGCCGAGCAGGCCCAGCTCGCCCATTTTTTTCACGTTGGCCCAGGGAAACTCGGCCTTCGCATCGAGCTCCGCTGCTACCGGCGCGACCTCGTCGCGCGCGAACTCGCGGACCATGTTGCGTACCGCAAGGTGTTGCTCCGCGAAATAAAGACTGTCTTCCATCAGGGAGTCGTTGCCGGGGTTGCCGTTGCGGGCGAGCTCTCCGGATAAAGCGAAACCCGGACGTAGTTGTCCGTGCGAAGATACTTCGACGCGGCGCGCTGTAAATCCTCCGACGTGAGCGCCATGATCAGCTTGTCGGCGTCGGGGATCGTGGCGAGCGGCCACCCGCTCTGGTCGAACGACGAAATCTGGCTGAGCCAATAGCCGTTCTGCTTGAGGGCAGTCTCGCGGCTTCGCAGTGCGGACTGCTTCACCTTCGTCAGGTCGGCAGCCGTCACTCCCATCTGTTTGACGCTGTCGATTTGTGCCAGTGCCGCCGCCGTGAGCGCTTCGAGGCGCTCCGGTGACGCTCCGAATCCGACGGAGAAGCTGTAAGCAGGAATCGGCTCGCGCGATGCCGAAGCGCCGACGCTCACTCCATAGGTGCCGCCCAGGTTCTCGCGCAACGCCTCCCGGAGCTTGATGTTCAGCAGCTCCGCGAGAGCGGTGAGGTGATAGCGGTTCTGGCGATTGTACTCGAACGGTCCGGTAAAGATTATCGCGGTCCGGGCCTTTGGCTCGACGCCTTTGCGCACGACGCGCTCCACCACCCCGGTCGGCGGACGAATCTGCGTGTCGCGCCAGGTCTCCTTCCGCCCGATCGACGGCAGACTTCCCAGCCACCTGGCGATCTGTGGTTTGACCGAATCAGGGTTGAGATTGCCGACGAATACGAAGGTGAAATCACTCGCGTCGGCGAATCTGTCCTTATAGAAGTCGAACGACCTGGAAAGGCTGATCCGGTCCACAAGGGCCGATGAGATCGGCTGGGCCCGCAACGAGTGCTGCGACATCGTCACTTGAAGCGTGTCGGAGAACGCGACCTCCGGACTGGCGTTTCTGTTCGCAATGACGCCCTTGTAGCGCTCCAGAAATGCAGTCACCGCCGTCGTATCCAGTCGCGGCGCGGTGAAATACAGATAGACCAGCTCGAGCATCGTGCCGAGATCGCGGGGTGATCCCTGGCCGGAGAACCCCTCGCCGAGATCGCTGATCGATGGCGTCACTGAAGCTTTCACGCCGGCAAGAAATTTCTGGAGATCGACGAGACTGAATTGTCCCACGCCACTCAGTGCCGGGATGAGATCGGCGCCGCTCGCCGATAAGAATGTCGAGTCAGGCAGAAGCGATGCTCCGCCCGGACTATACGCGCCGAACGCGACCTGATCGGCATTGAAGTCCGTTGGCTTGAGGAGGACGCGGACACCATTGGAAAGCTTCCACTCGGTTACGCCGATCTCCGAATACTTCCGTTCGGAAACGACCGACCCTCCGCGCGGTGCCTGTTCCACCAACCGGAGGGCGACGGCGCTCTCTGAATACGGCAGAATCCCCGCCCCTCTCACGCGATCGAGAGCGACGAGAAGTTCCGCGCGGGTGGGGTTGACGATTCCCCGCTTGTCAGGCGACGTCGTGGCTACGGCTCTGTTCTTCTCACTGATCCACTCTCCCGCGAGGCGATTCACCTCAGAGAGCGTGATCGTTGGAAGGATCTGCCTGGTCGTCGGCAGGTCGAAGGCGATCCCCGTGGATGGCTCGCCCTGGAGAAACGCGCTCGTGTACGCGCCAGCGTAGACCGCCGAGTTGGTTTTTTCACGCTCGGCATATGCGCTCTCGAGACCTCGCAACAGATCTTTCTTCGCGCGTTCGAGCTCGGCCTGGAGGAACCCGAACCGGCGCACTCGCTCGACCTCCGTCAAAAGGGCGTTGAGCCCGCGCGAGATACCATTGTCCGCGACGATCGCAGTCAGTGAAAATGATTCAGCCGAGCGCACGAGCTCACCCTGTCCCGCAAACCCGGTGATGAACGGCGCGTTCGGCTTCTGGGTCATCTCGGAGAGGCGATCGTTGAACATCGAGCTGAAAAGCTGCTCGACCCGGCCCTGACGATAATCGGCGAGCGTCGTTGAGGACCGCTTGGGCTGCTTGTAAACCAGTCTCACCACCGACCGGGTTGCTTCCTTGTCGGACGTTATCGAAACCAGAGTAGAGTCGTGCGACGGCACCGGGAAAACCGCGCGCAGCTTGGGGTTCCAGTGACGGCGCATCGGGCCGAGGTACCGCTTGATGAGTGCTTCGATCTCACTCTTCCTGAAATCTCCCACGGCGACGACGGCCATCAGGTCGGGCCTGTACCACGTGTCGTAGTACTTCCGGAGGGTTTCGACCGTGTAGCTCTCAAGAACGGACTTCTCGCCGATGGGCAGTCGATGCGCATAGCGCGAACCCGCGAACAGCACCGGGAACCACTTGTTCTGCATACGGTTCTCGGCGCCCTGGCCCAGTCGCCATTCCTCGATCACGACCGGCCGTTCGCGCGCGATAGCGGCAGTGTCGAACTCTACGCTGTTCGCCCACTCGGCAAGGATTTGAAAGCCCTTGTCGACGATTGCGGCCGTATCGGTCGGGATCGTCACCATGTATACGGTTTCGTCGAAGCTCGTGAACGCGTTGATGTCGGGCCCATACCGCATCCCGATGGATTCCAGGTAGCTCGAGATCTCGTTGCCGGCGAACTTGCGGGTTCCGCGGAATGCCATGTGCTCGACCATGTGGGCGAGCCCGCGCTGGTTCTCATCTTCCAGAACGGAGCCGGCGTTCACCACCAGCCGCAGCTCGGCGCGCTGTTCGGGTTTTCGATTCTCCCTGATGTAGTAGCGCAGTCCATTTGGCAGCGTGCCGATCGTCACCGCTGGATCGAAGGGCAATGGAGCGCTCGCGCCAACGGGCGCGGCACTTTGCGCGGCGGCCATGACCGGCAGCACAACCGTAATAAGGCACAGGAAGAATTTTCTCATGCGGCTTCAGTCTCGTCGGATTGGGTTATCGCCGCCAGGAACCGGGCGCCGTAGCGCTCGAGCTTCATCGGTCCGACCCCGCGCACATCCTGTAGAGCGGTGAGCGAGTGCGGACGTCGCGCCGCCAGCTCGGCCAGGGTGCGATCAGAGAATACAACATACGCCGGCACTTGTTCCTCGCGGGCGATGGCTGTGCGCACACTCTTAAGCGCAGCGAACACGCGCTCCCCGGCTGGATCGAGTGCGAGTTCGTCGGCTGCCACGACTGCGGGCGCGCGGCCGGCAACGCCGCTCCTGGCCCTGCCCTTCCGCCGCGTTGGCGTGGCGTCGGCGCGAGGCGTTGCGACAGCGGCTACACCCAGGCAATTGTCGCATCCGTCGCACCGACGTCGCGCCGCGGGATCGCCAAAATAGCGCAACACGAATCCGCGGCGGCACTCCTTTGTGTAGGCGTATTTCTGAACCGCCTGGAGCTTGGACAGGTCGCCGGCCCGGCGGCGGTCGATGAGCTCCCAGTCGATCGCAAACTTGGAGATTGGCGCATTCCGATCGGTCAGGTGAAGCCCGCTGTTCAAACGCTCCCAGTGAAGAAACTGTTTCCCCTCAAGGGATTCGAGGAGAGGAATGCATCGGCCGGCGCCGGCGAGTCCTGGTGGAAGCCCGTCGAGATCGACATTCGCACCCAAACTCAGATTGGCCCCAACGCCTCGCCAGAGCGCGCGCAACAGTCCGAGCTCCTGGTTGGCAACGCCAGTAAGCTCGCGCCTGATCCGGTCGGGGGTGGCGAGCAGCCGCACGTGCACGCGCGACAGCTCACCGTTGCTTTGGGTGACTGCACCGTGCTTCTCCAGTATTCTGATCGCGCCCTCGATCTCGCGCGTAGATGCCTTCGCCTTGATGGAGCGCAGCATGCGATCGGGCTCGGCCGTCACCAGGCCCTCTCGATCGGCAAGCTTCCTGAGCGCGGCGTAGGTCTGCTCGACGATCTCGCGCTCGGGATACGATCCCTTGATGAAAAACTCGTGGGTGAAGCGATCCGGAAATGCGTGCAGCAGGAACACATCGGAATGCTTGCCGTCCCGACCAGCGCGACCCGCTTCCTGGTAATACGCCTCGAGGGTACCCGGCATCGCGTAGTGGATCACCAGCCTCACGTTCGGCTTGTCGATTCCCATGCCGAATGCGTTGGTAGCGACGATCGCGCGGATCTTTTCCGACATGAACGCTTCCTGGACCTCGCGCCGCCGGGCGTCGTCCAGGCCGGCGTGATAGCCGGCGGCCGAAATTCTTGCGCGCGAGAGGACGCCGCTCAGCTGATCGACCGCCTTTCGGGTCGAAGCGTAGATCACCGCGAGGCCGTCGTACCGCCTCAGCGTCTCGACGAGGCTGTCCTCTTTCTCCGCGTCGTTCTTTACAGGAATCACGTAATACGACAGGTTCGGCCGGTCGAAGCCCGTGATAATGGTTTCGGCGTCGACCAGCCCCAGCTGCCGGATGATATCGCGACGCACCTCGGGGGTCGCCGTTGCGGTGAGGGCAATCGTGATGGGCGAGCCAAGCGCGGCACGCACTTCCTTCACGCGAAGGTAGCTCGGCCGGAAATCGTGGCCCCACTGACTGATGCAGTGTGCTTCGTCGATCGCGAGCAGCGAGACTCCGGCCGCGCGCAGTCGCTCGGCGGTCCGCCCATAGTCGAAACGCTCCGGCGCGACGTAGAGAAGCTTTATCTCGCCCCGGTCCACTTTGGCGAGACGGTCGGATACCTGAGACGAGGATAGGCTGCTGTTGATGAAGGCCGCCGGGAGACCGCGCGAGACCAGTGCGTCAACCTGATCCTTCATCAGGGAGATCAGCGGCGAGACGACGACAGTGAGGCCCGGCTTGAGCAGCGCGGGAACCTGAAAGCACAACGACTTTCCGCCGCCCGTCGGGAGGACGACGACGGTATCACGCCCGGCAAGCACCGCCGAAACCGCCGCCTCCTGCCCCGGCCGGAAATGATCGTAGCCGAAGGCAGTCTTCAGTAGCTCACGCGCGTCGTCGAGCGTTTTCGTTTGACCGGCCATTCGTTGAAAGGTAGCCAAAAGACTCCGCCGGGAGTGACGCGCGCGCGCTCTCGTAATTGTTGCGCTGCGGAGGGCGAGCTCAGATGCCGCGGACGAGCTCCGCGTAAGCAGCGGGATCCGCGTTTCCGCCGCTGATGATGCAGCACACGCGCTTGCCGTTGAACCTTCCCTGCTCCGCCAGCACGGCGCCGAGCGCGAGAGCTCCGGTCGGCTCCGCCTTGAGATTGGCGAGGGCAAAGAGGAGACGGACACCCTCCTTGATCTGATCCTCGGAGACTTCCACGACTCCCTGGAGCCCATCCCTGAGAATCTCCCAGTTGCGATCTCCCAGGCGGAGCATCCGGGCTCCATCGGCAATAGTGGAGGACTCGTCCGCGTTGGCAACGATGTGTCCCGCACGGAATGACTTTGCCGCGTCGTTCGCCAACGCCGGTTCGGCCGCCAGCACCTGCGTGTTGCTCTTCATCTCCTTCACTGCGCTCACCAGGCCCGATGTAAGGCCGCCCCCGCCGATGGGAGCGATGATGAAATCGAGGTCGAGGTTCAGCGCGAACAGCTCCTTCGCCAGCCCGGCGTTTCCCTCGATCACGAGCGGATCGTCGTAAGGGCTGGCGACATATGCATCGGGAAACTCGGCCGCAAGCTCGCCCAGTCGTTCCAGCCTTCCCTTCACTTTCACGTCGACGAGGTCGACTGCGGCGCCGTACTCGCGCACCGCATCGACTTTGATTCTGGGAGCGGTCTTGGGCATTACAACCGTGCATCGCTTACCGAAGAGCGAACAGGCGTACGCGATCGCCTGACCGAAATTTCCGGAGGACGCGGTTATGACGTGACTCTGCTTCACGTGCGAGGCGACGTTGTATGCCGCGCGAAACTTGAAGCTGCCCGTGTATTGGAACGTCTCAGTCGCGAGCACAACATCCACTCCAAGTTTGCGCGACAAACGCGGGGCGTCGACGATGGTCGTGGGGCGCGGAGGAGTCACGGTTTTCCCTTGGGCTGGAAGAGGCGCAGCACCAGGGCGATGAACAGAAAAGCCATTCCGGCCCACCTGAGCGCGCTGTCGTCGTTTCTGATTCCCCACAGGAGCAGCATCGCCGCGATCAACGCCAGCGCGATCTTGGCCATGGTATAAGGGCCCATCAGCTCTTCCCTCGACTGGTGAACCGCTTGACTCCTTCGCGGAAATCATCGGTGGCGCGGGCGTCGGCGTTGGCAACGATGCCGGCTGAGATTCCGTCGAGGAATCCCATGTTGTCGAGCTTATAGAACAGGGTTTTGGTGGCGGCAAGCGCTGACGCCGAAGCCGAGGCGAGAGTATCGAGCACAGCGGCCGACGCCTCGTCGAACTCTCGACTCGAGAAAACACGCGAGACGAGGCCGACCCGCTCGGCCTCGTGCGCCGTCAGGACCCGCCCGGTGCTCACCAGGTCGAACGCGTGCTTCTCGCCTACGGAGCGTCTGAGCAGAGTCATCACCATTGCCGGGACGAAACCGATCGTAACCTCCGGGTAGGCGAAGCGAGCATCCTCCCTCGCCAGCACGATGTCGCACGCCGACGCGAGACCTGCTCCGCCCGCAAAGGCGCGACCTTTCACCAGCGCGACGACGGGCTTCTCCATCCGGCGGATAGTGTGGAACACGTGACCCAGCGCCTTGGCGTCATCGAGATGCGCTTGCCGGGGAGCGTCGAGCATTTGCTCGAGTGCTTCCAGATCGGCGCCGGCAGAGAAGTCAGGACCTTCTGCATCGAGGGCGACTACCCTGACAGTCGACTCACTGAGAGCGAAAAGCGCCTCGCCCAGCTCGTCGGCGGTAGCGCGGTCGAGCGCGTTCCGCTTCTCCGGCCGGGCGAGAGTGATTCTCCCAATCGGACCATCGGCGCTGACGCGAATCCGGTTCATGCGACGCTTTCTCCTGCGTGCGGAAGCCCGAGCTTCCGTGCGTCGGCATCGGGGACATCGATCGTCATGCGCAGCAATGCCGTCGACCACACCTTCCCCTGCGCATCGGTCTTGAGGGAGAGCGTCCCTCCGCCATCAAGTGCGCCGTGAAGCAAAAAGTTGAGCGCGTTCAGGTTCGGCAGCTCGAAGCGCTCGACCTCACCTTCGATCATCCCCTCAAAATGGCGAGCGACGCTATCGCGGGTGACGAACCTCTCGATGATCCCGTACCAACGTGGATCAAGCGCTATCACGCCGACATTGGCAGTGTCGCCCTTGTCACCGGAGCGGGCGTGCGCAATGTCGACCAGCCTGATCTTCACGAGACGATATCCACTTTCGTTTGCACCACTGTCTTGTCGACGAGCGCCGGCCAGTACGCAACGATCTCCTCGACTTTCGGACGCCCCCCGGCAAAGCCGGTTACGCTCGGCGGCCCATTCAAGACGAGCGGCGCGATCTCGCGAGTGAACCGCTCTACCGCGGCGCGATCCTCGCCGCGGACGCCGAACCGCAGCTGTACCTCGGGTGCGTTCCGCTGGTCTCCGGCCAGACGGCCGTGTGTCGCCGTCGCGCCGACGAATTCCGTCAGTATCTGCTCGAACTCAAGCCCGAGCCGCTCGAGTCGCTGGCGGAGAATCCTGTCCGCAAACTCGGCCTTTTCCAGAGCGTCCGGCCACGCGTACACGAGCGTCCCGACCGCCTTGAACCCGGCGCGATACGCGATGGAAACCTTGAGCTTGTCTGTCGGCGGCCGGCCTTTGATACCACTCACGCGTACGCGATTCTCGCCCTGTTGCTCGAGCCGAATAGTCGTGAAATCGGCGATCACATCGGGAGTGATGTAGGAGCGCGGGTCGCCCATCTCGTAGACCAGCTGCTCGGTGATCGTTGGAACCGAGACTCGGCCGCCGGTGCCCGGGTGCTTTGTCACGACGAATGATCCGTCCGCGGCCACTTCCACCAGAGGATAACCGACGTTCGCCAGATCAGGTATTGATCTCCAGTCGTAGAGACAGTTGCCGCCGGAGCACTGCGCGCCGCACTCGATGATGTGTCCGGCCACGATGCCCGCGGCGAGCCGGTCCCAGGCGGCCGCCGCCCATCCGAACTCGTGTCGGAGTGGAGCCATCGTAAGCGCCGTGTCGGTCGAACGTCCCGTTATCACGACGTTCGCTCCACGCGCAAGCGCTTCGACAATTGGCTCAGAGCCGATGTACGCATTAGCCGAGAGGACGCGGTCGCGCACGGTTGCGAGCGGCTCGCCGGTATCCATGTTGCTGAGCGACTGTCCGGCGTCCATCAATGCGTCAAGCCGCGCGAGAAGATCGTCGCCGGTCACTACCCCGATTTTGAGACCCGCTTTCCCACCCTGCTTCGTACCGAGAGTCCTGACCGCGGCAGCGCAGGCCGGCGGATTCACTCCTCCGGCATTTGCGATCACCTTGACGCCACGCTCGAGCACGGCGGGAAGAACACTTTCCATCGCGCCGACGAAATCCCGGGCGTAACCAAGCGACGGGTCGCGCTCTTTCTGCTTCTGCAGAATGGACATCGTCACTTCAGCGAGGTAGTCCAGCATGAGGTAGTCGATCTCCCCGCCCTCCACCTGCCGCCGCGGCGCATCGAGATCATCGCCCCAGAATCCCTGGCCAGCCGCAACCCGGACGATCTTCTTCACGCCGATTCGCCCAGGTGCGGAGGAAGCACGAACGGTCCGAGATGCGGGCCGGGGTTGTTGAGCGCGGCGCGAAGTGCCAGGCTCAGCACCTCACGGGTGTTCTCGGGATACACGATCGCGTCCACGTATCCGCGCGCGGCGGCGTAACGCGCGTCGAGCTGGTGTTCGTAGTCGGCCCGCATCTCGTCCACCGCGGCAGTCGTTTCTGCCGGGGGCGAGCTTCCGCCTTTTTTCGCTGCCGCCAGTGCGGGACCATGTACCGCCTGAACGGCCGACTCCCCTTCCATCACTCCCATCCGCCCCGTTGGCCAGCTCAGAATGAAGTCGGGATCGAAGCCCTGACCCGCCATCGCGTAGTAGCCAGCCCCCGATGCGTGATTCACCGTCAGCACGATCTTGGCGACCCTGGTCGTGGCCATCGCTTCGACGAAGCGCGCGCCAGCCCTGATGATCCCCTCCTGCTCAGCCTCCGCACCGACCATGAACCCCGAGACATCCTGAACAAAGAGGAGCGGGATGCCGAGACGG
>JBDSRC010000208.1:0-6462 GCA_039929505.1 Gemmatimonadaceae bacterium | reverse complement strand
GCCACCACCACCCTTAGCACCGAAGTTCGGGTCTTCCGTTCCAGCCATTCTGCTACCCTCCAGAGTTGTTAGGTACCCAACCGTGTGACGAGCAATGCATGTGCCATATTTGGAACATGCCAAGCGCCACTCGATAGCGTTTTCCGCGCCACCAAATCAAAGCCCCTGTGCCATTAAAGCAATTCCGCTGCGCTGAGCCGTTGTCCCCCGGCGCCCGCGTCGCACTCATCGCACCCGCAGGCCCGCTGCAGAAACCCGACGACTTGCCCCGCGCACAGGAGAACGCGCGCACCCTCGGCTGGGAGCCAATGGTCGGCGCGCACGCCACAGAGCGGCTGGGATATCTGGCGGGCCACGACCGCGACCGGCTCAACGACCTCAACCGCGCGTTGCGCGATCCAAAGATGGATGGCATCTGGTGCCTGCGAGGCGGATACGGATTGACGCGCATCATCGAGTCGGTGGACTACGAAGCGCTTTCCCGGATGCCGAAAGTCATCATCGGTTTTTCGGATGTCACCGCACTGCACGCCGCGGTTCAGACACGGTGCCGGCTCGTCACGTTTCACGGACCACATGCGCGCGAGCCGCTCACGGATTTCTCGCGCGATTCATTTCAGCGCGCGGTAAACCGTCAGGTCGATTCGTGCGGAACCGCGCCGCTCGCCCGTGAGATCAATGCCGGGAGCGCTTCGGGAAGATTGGTCGGAGGCAACCTGTCGGTGCTCTCTTCCCTCGCCGGGACGCCGTTCGCGCCTGATTTCACCGACAGCATTCTCATTCTCGAGGACATCAACGAGCCGGTGTATCGCATCGACCGGATGCTCCAGCAGCTCAAGCTCACCGGGACTCTCGGTGGATGCCGCGGCATCGCTTTCGGCGACTGCACCAGGTGTCCCGAAGATGCCGGCGGCGGCGGGCGCCCGCTCGATGAAGTCCTCGGCGAGCTTGCCCATTCGCTCGGCATACCGTGCCTCGCCGGAATCCCGGTCGGACATATTCCCGACCAGTGGACCATTCCGCTCGGAGCGATTGCGACTCTCGACACCGGAGCTCGCTCGCTCACCGTCACGTCCTACCTCGGCTGATTCCCGTGCACAAGACCGGCGAAGACCTCATCGCTGAAGCCAGGGAGCAAATCGAAGAGGTGTCGCCGGACGAAGTGAAGGCGATGATCTCGCGCGGCGAGAAGGTCGTCTATCTCGACGTCAGAGAGCCCAACGAGTGGAACCTCGGGCGAATTCCGGACGCAGTGCATCTCCCGCGCGGAAATCTTGAGACGAAAATCGAAGCGCTCGTTGACCGCGAGCAGCGCGTCGTCGTCTACTGCGCCCGTGGAAACCGCTCGGCGCTCGCCGCTCTCACCATGCAGCAGATGGGCTACGAAAAGGTCGCATCAATGGCGCGAGGATTCGGCGGCTGGGTGGACGTCAACGGAGAGATCGAGGAGTGACGGGATCTCCAGGCGAGGTCGTGTCGAGCGAGGTCTTTGAGATTCCATGCAACGACGGCCTCGCGATTCGCGGCGAGAGATACGAAGCTGGCTCGGCGATCGGGACCGTATTCGTGTGTCACGGCTTCAAGGGGTTCGCACACTGGGGCTTTTTCCCCTTCGTGGCGCAATCGCTGGCCGAGAAAGGACTGAACGCCATCACCTTCGATTTTTCGGGGAGTGGCATTGGGGCCGACCGTGAATCGTTCACGCAGCCGGAAGCTTTCTCCGGCAACACATTCGCCCGCGAGCTGGACGATCTGGAAAACCTCATCGACTACGCGCGTCGCAGGAAATGGATCGCCGGAAAGTTCGGCATGTTCGGTCATTCACGCGGAGGGGGAACCGCCATTCTCTACTCGGCGGCCGAGTGGGCGGAAGTGAACGCGCTTGTAACGTGGGCAGCGATCTCTCACGCGAACCGCTGGACCCCTGAGGATGCGCTCGACTGGCGAAAGCGCGGGTTCCGGGAGGTGGTCAATTCGCGAACAGGCGAGACTCTCCTCCTCGGCACCGATCTCCTCGACGAGATCGAGGCGCACGGCATGACGAAGGTCAACATTCTTGCAGCGGCGGGGAAGGTCAAGGCGCCGTGGCTGATCGTGCACGGGACCGGTGATGAAACAGTGCCGCACTCCGAGGGCGAAGGACTCCACGAGCGCTCCTCACGTGTGAGCACACTCCGGCTGGTCGAAGGCGCCAATCACGGCTTCGGCTCGGCGCATCCACTGGTGGACCCGCCGGCGGTGCTCAAGGAGATCGTCGGCGAAACGGTCGAGTTCTTCGTCCGCAACGCGAAGCAATGACCGATGGGTGGCATCGAGGCGCTTCTCGCTGATGCGGACATTGTCCGGCTGCGCTCCGCGCTCGGCTCACATCCGAAGCAAAGCGCCGGGGACGAAGAGGGTGTTCGGAAAGCCGCTGTCGCTCTGATCTTTCGGAGTGGAGATGACACAGGGGGTAGTGGAGGCCCGGAGCTGTTGTTCATCAAGCGGGCGGAATATCCGGGAGATCCGTGGAGTGGTCAGGTCGCGTTCCCAGGAGGAAGGGAGGAGCCCGGCGACTCGTCTCTCGCCGACACTGCGGCGAGAGAGACCCGCGAGGAGACCGGGATCGACCTGACGCGGGATGGGACGTTCATCGGCACTCTCGATGACCTGCGGCCCCGCATCAACCGCCTGCCCGATGTGATCGTACGCCCCTACGTGGTTCTGCTCGACCGGTATGAGCCGCTCATCCTCAGCTCCGAGGTCGCGCTCGCTTTCTGGATTCCGCTGAGCGCTCTGACGGAAGCGGAGTCGTGGCGCGAAACGCAGGTGCTCGCTCGGGGAATCCAGATCAATGCGCGGGCGTTTCACCACCAGGGACACATCATCTGGGGGATGACAGAACGCATACTCGGGCAGTTGATGGGGCTACTCTTGCGCTAAAAGTTAGGGTATACTAACTTATTTCCTCGGACACCAAAAATTCGAGGAATTTGCTTGGCTTCCCAGCTAGACCTGCCCCCTTCGATTCCACCACTCCATAAGCCGACCCCGGGTTGGCGCCGCGCCCGCGTCACTCCCTCTCTTGTCGAGGTCTATAGAACCGTCCCGGTCGGAACGGGACTCTGGCGGAAGATTCTGGCCTTTGCCGGCCCGGGCTACCTCGTCGCCGTCGGGTATATGGATCCCGGCAACTGGGCGACGGACCTGGCCGGTGGAGCACAGTTCGGGTACACGCTCCTCAGCGTGATCCTGATGTCGAACCTGATGGCGATCCTGCTTCAGGGACTCGCCTGCAAGCTCGGTATCGTCACCGGACGCGACCTCGCTCAGGCCTGCCGCGATCACTATTCCAGGCCCGTCAACTTCATGCTCTGGGTGGCGTGTGAAATAGCCATCGCCGCTTGCGACCTGGCCGAGGTCATCGGGACGGCCATCGCTCTGAATTTGCTGTTCGGAATTCCGGTCACCTACGGCGTCGTGATCACCGCCATCGACGTGCTGATAATCCTGTATCTCCAGAACAAGGGATTCAGGTTGCTCGAGGCGCTCGTGATCACGCTGATCGCGACAGTTGGAGTCTGCTTCCTGTTCGAGATCATCCTCGCTCAGCCACCATTGGGTGCCGTGCTGCGCGGATTCATTCCCACGCCTGAGATAGTGAGCAATCCCAACATGCTTTACGTCGGGATCGGCATCCTCGGCGCGACCGTCATGCCGCACAATCTCTACCTGCACTCCTCGATCGTTCAGACGAGGCAATACGAGGAGACGCCGACCGGAAAGCGTGAGGCCGTTCGCTTCGCGTTCATCGACTCGACGATCGCGCTCTCGTTCGCGCTGTTCATCAATGCCGCGATACTCATCATCGCCGCGGCGACCTTTCACAACACCGGCAACGCGAACGTCGGCGAGATCCAGGACGCCTACAAGCTTCTGACACCGCTGCTCGGTGCCGGAGCGAGCACGGCCTTCGCGCTCGCGCTACTGGCGTCGGGCCAGAATTCCACGATCACCGGCACGCTCGCCGGCCAGATCGTAATGGAAGGATTCCTCAACATCAGACTGCGCCCGTGGCTGCGGCGGCTGATCACCCGCCTCATCGCGATCGTCCCGGCGGTGATCGTCTCCTTCATCTATGGAGAGAGCGGAACCGCCAAGCTGCTGGTGCTGAGCCAGGTCATCCTCAGCATGCAGCTTTCGTTCGCCGTGTTTCCGCTGGTGATGTTCACATCCGACAAGATGAAGATGGGCCAGTTCGTCAACCCGGCGTGGCTCAAGGTGCTGGCCTACCTGGTTGCATCGGTGATCGGCGGGCTCAACATTTGGTTGCTGTTCCAGTTCTTCAAGGGAGCGATGAGCTGATGTACCAGCGCATTCTCGTGCCGCTCGAGCACACCGAGTACGACGAAGTGATTCTGACCCACGTGCGAAAGCTGGCGACCAGCTGCGGCGGATCGTCAATCGTGTTGATCCATGTCGCCGACGGCTGGGCCGCGCGCAACATCAAGGAGCTCCACCTCCGGGAATCCGAGGAGATGAAAAGCGATCGCGAGTACATCGAAGCGGTGGCGGGCACGCTCGAGACCGAGGGCTTCACGGTCGAAGCACTCCTCGCTGGCGGCGACCCCGCCCGGGAGATCGCCGCCGCCGGTGAGCGCGAGAACTGCGACCTCATTGCAATGGCCACTCACGGCCATCGAGGGCTCGCCGATGTCTTGCGGGGCAGCGTCGCGCACGAGCTTCGCCATATCTCGATGCTGCCGGTACTGATGGTGCGCGGCACTCCGCCACCCACTCCCGCGCGCCCGTGATGGCGCGCGCCCCGAAAACAGCCGCTGTCACGGCGGCGGCGGAAACGAAAGAGCCCCTCACCGAGCCCGTCGAGGACTACCTGAAGGCGATCTATGCTATTGGGAAAGGCAGCGGGCCCGCTGCAACCAACGAGATCGCTCAGCGCCTTGCACTCGCCCCCGCCTCGGTCAGCGGCATGGTACGCCGTCTCGCCGATCAGGGACTCCTGGCCTACGAGCGATATCACGGTGTGAAGCTCACCGAGACGGGACGGCGCGCGGCACTACGCACACTCAGGCGCCACCGCGTCATCGAGGCGTACCTGTCTCGCGCGCTCGGATATCCGTGGGACCGGGTCCACGATGAGGCCGAGCGCCTGGAGCACGCGGCATCCGACCAGCTGGTGGATAGAATGGCTGCGGCCATCGGCGAGCCAATGGTCGATCCTCACGGAGCGCCAATTCCCACGCGCGATGGAGCGGTCGACGAGACGGAGTACACGTCCCTGGCGGATCTCGCGGCGGGCGAATCGGGAGTCGTAGCGCGAGTCACGGACGAAGACCCGGAGATGCTGCGCTATCTCGGCGAGCTGGCGATTCGTCCCGGCACCCGACTCAGCATCAAGTCGCGCGCGCCGTTCGACGGACCAATCACTCTAACCGTAGGAAAGCAGGAGCTCTCGATCGGCCGTGCGCTGGCGGCGCACGTCCTCGTTGCCCCTGCGCGCGACAGAGGAGTGAAGCGCCGCTAGCTTTCGCGGGTGATCCTTACTCTCGCCGCGTCGCTCGCGGCACTCGTGCTGCTTCAGGATACCGCGCCGCCCTCACCGCCGCTTCGCACAATCGCCATCGACGAGGCGTTCGCCGAAGCCGCGCACCTGACTGTCGGTGACCGCCTGTCGCTGTCCCCGCGGCCAGGCGCCGAGAGCACCGCCGCCGATTCCGTTGTGGTTGGCGCGATCTTCAAGCGCAGCGCCGATCCATCCGAGGTCGCGCGGGGAGACCTCAAGGTGCGCCTCCACCTCGACCACCTGCAGCGCATTTCTGGATACGGTGACCGCGTCGACCGCTTCGCGATCGCGACGACCGATTCGGCCGACATTGCGCGCACGCTCGAGCGCATCAACCGCCGGGCCTTCGGGTTCAGGGCGCACCGCTCGCGCGACATCGCTGTCGAGACGTCGCGAACGTTTCTTGTCGTGAGCCGCTTCCACCGCGCGATCGGTGTGATCACCATCGTCGCCAGCTCGGTCTTTCTGCTCTGCATCATGGTTCTCAAGGTGGACGAGCGCCGCCGCGACATCGCGGCGCTGCGCCTGATGGGCATCTCGCGCGGGACGGTGGTGCAGTCGATCGTGATCGAAGCCGCGCTGGTCGCTGTCCTCGGCAGCGCGCTCGGAGTGCTGCTGGGTTGGGCCGCATCGCTGTTCGTGAATGCGCACTATCAGGCGCTCTATCAGACGCCGCTGCGGTTCTCCATCATCACCGGCCCAATCGTGGCGTTCGCCGTTTCGCTGTCGCTCGTGCTCGGGATCGCGGCAGGCCTCGCCGCGTCGCTGCGCCTGGTGCGGACGCCGCCACTCACGCTGTTCGGCCGCTGAGTGAGGTTCACGCTGGCGAAAGCGTCGCTCATCCGGCACCGCTCGCGGACGATCCTTGCCGTGCTGGGAGTCGGCATCGCGGCGGCGAT
>JBDSRC010000207.1:0-3622 GCA_039929505.1 Gemmatimonadaceae bacterium | reverse complement strand
CCCGATCGTTCCTGCGGCGGATCGACGGGAAGCCTGATGAGCGAATCCCTGTTGATCGGCCACCGGGACAGAACGGCGATCCCGTAATCCCCGCCCTGATAGTCGAGAGTCTTTCCGAACGCGGCGTGGAAACCCGTGAGCCGGGAAAGCACTGCGAGCTGATCGACCTTACCCGACCGCGTAGTTCCACGATCGACTTCCTGCAGGAGCGCGATATCGGCTCCCGTCGAGCGTACGATCTCCGCAACTCTGGCGAGGTTGTCGACTCCTTTGGCGTCCTTGCCGGCGTGAATGTTGTAGACGAGGACCCGGACCTGAGGGCCCTTGTCACGTGAAGGCAGCGATGCGCACGCCAGACCCGTGAGCGCGAGCGACGTAAGGACAACTCTCGAGAGCAGAGTGCGCATGGTCACCGATTCAGGTAAAGGTGGTGCTGCTAGACACGTCGCATTCGCAGGACCTGATTGACCGCTTCGATGTCGGCCTCGATCTCAGGGCTCACCGGCTCTTCCCCGTGGCGCGGGTGATCCGGAGCGAGCACCCCCCTCGCCACCGCGAGCGCGTCGTGCTCACCGGCAACAGCGAGCAGGTCGCCGCTGTAAATGATCTCGCGGCCGAGCGGATTGGGAATCTGCTCTTCGCCGCGTCGGATCGCCAACACGGTTGCACCAGTGGCGCCGCGCAGGTTGAGCGACGCGAGACTGCGCCCCGCCGCCAGACTATGAGGTGCGACCCGGATCGCTACCGGCTCACCGAGCCCCGGGACGATGGTGTTCGCCAGCTTGAGCCACTTGGTGTCGGACTCCGCGGATTCCGTCGACGCCATCTGGTGCGCCAGCGCCGACGCGATGATCTGCGCACCCGCTCGAGCATGGCCCTGCAGATTCGAGGCGTTGCGCCACAGCATGAGGAAAAGGCCGAGCGTCAGAACTGCAAAAACGGCCGCGCCCTGGTTCGGCGGCAGAAATGGCTGAGTGATGGCGACGACCGGGACTCCGACGGCAATCACTACCGCGATCTGCACAACGATCACGAGCGCGCGGCGCGGAGCGTCAGCCGGGTCGATCTTCCCGGGTTGAGCTTCGGGGAATGCTCTGGTGGCGAGGATTCTCCCCAGCGCCCGCGCGCTCGTAATGACGCCATACATGAGGGGAACGATGATCACGCCGCCCGCCAGGGCGAGCAGCACCTTCAACTGGGAAGGCGACAGTCCGGTGATTTCTCCGGCAAGCGCGGTCACGCGCTCGATCTCGAGGTTCGCGCCGATGACCACCGCGATCAGGAGCACGGCGTCGAGAAGAATGACGCGAATCACGCGATTGGAGTCGGAGCGCCCGGCGGGCGCCCGTGGGGCTCTGCGGACACGCTCGATCCACGAAGCGTAGAGCGCGGCGATCGTCTGCAGCGGCCCGGGCAGCCAATGATCGATGGATTCAGCCGCGCGGTTGGAAAACTTGATCAAAATCGGCGTCGTCAGCGTCGTGATCGCCGATACGGCGATCGCAACCGGATACATGAAGTCGCCGATCACACCCGAGCTGACACCGACCGCGGCAATGATGAATGAGAATTCACCGATCTGCGCCACGCTCATTCCGGCCTTCATCGAGGTGCGCCTGCCGTGGCCGGCGAGAAAGGCGCCCGTCGTGACGGCGACTGTCTTCCCCAGAAGTACGGCCAGCGTGAGCGCCAGCACCGCGCGCCAGTGCTCGAAGACGGCGCCGGGGTCGAAGATCATGCCGACCGACACGAAGAAGATCGCGGCGAACACATCCCGCACCGGCCGCACCAGCTCTTCGATCTCGGTTTCGTGACCCGACTCTGCCACGAGCGATCCGGCGATGAAAGCGCCGAGAGCGACCGAGTAACCGAAATTCAGGGCAAGGAGTGCGGCCGCGAAGCAGATACCGATGCTCGCCACGAGCGTCGTCTCCGGCTGTCCGAGCCGCTGCACGAGCCTGATCGCGCGTGGAACTATCAGGAGCCCGACGCCGATCAAGCCGGCGAGAAATGTCACGAGTCGCACCGCGGTGACGCCGATATCAGTCGGAGAGATCGCGCCTGAGCGCGACAGCGTCGTGAGAATCGCGAGCAGAAAGATCGCGATGAGATCCTCGATGATCAGTATCCCGAACACGAGCTCGCTAACACGCCCCTTTACCTTCTGCTCCTGAAACGCCTTCACGATGATAGTGGTGCTGGAGATTCCGATCAGCGCGCCGGCGAAAATGCTCTCCATCGTCGTGAAGCCGAGCAGCTGGCCGACGAGATAGCCGACGGAGATCATGATTGTGCACTCGAAGACGGCAACAGCGCCGGATTTCTGGCTCACGAGCACGAGCTTCCGGAACGTGAACTCGAGTCCGAGTGAGAACATCAGCAGAATGACGCCGAGCTCGGAGAGCGCCCGCACGGTTTGCGGATCGGCGACGAGCGGAACCGGGAGATGGGGGCCGATTATCATCCCGGCGAGGAGATAACCGAAGACTACGGGCTGATGGAGGCGCTGGAAAACCACGGTCGCCACCGCTGCCACGCATAGAACTATGGCGAGGTTTTGGAGGAAGAGGTGGGCGTCCATTCGGGGAATTTACTCCCGACAACAAAAAGGCCGCCCTGTCAGGCGGCCTTTTCTTTTCTGACGAAGAAGTTGTCTACTCTTCCCCCTCCCCATTATCGAAGGTAAGAGCATCAGCTTCGCGCACGCGGTCGAGCATGGAGTTGACCGGAACCGCAATCCCCCGGTCGTTCAACGCGGCCTCGTTGGTCGAGCCACGCTGGAACCAGCTCCCCACATCGGGAGTGGCCTCTGTTCCATTCGTGCCGGTCGTCTCCTCGTCCGGGACGACATCCGAACCATACACGTCCATTCAACCTCCGGCATGTTGAGTGTTCTCCGTACCCTTACTCATACCCCGAATCATTAGTTTCGGGCTCGCAAAATAAGGTACGTTTCGGACCAGGACCATCCAATAGTAAGACGATTTTTTGACCTGATTGGTACTCTTTTCGAGGCGGATTTCCTGATTTTTATGACCCGTCGATGCCGCCCTTCGGTCACTATTGGATCGTCCTGGGATCGATTCCCCTAGTAGCGAATATCCGGCCAACCGCCTCGCCAATCTTGTTGTTGGGAGTGCTGGCACCGGCGGTGACGCCAATGCGGAGGGGGCCGGTCTCGGGAAGCCAGCCTTGGGTCTCGGTCTCTTCCTTCCCTCCGAGGGGACGGTGCCGGATCGCCCCGGATTCGGGGTCGATGTCGTCGGCGTCTTCGACGTGGAAAGTACGGACACTCTCCGAGCAGAGCGCCGCGAGAGAGATGGTGTTGCTCGAGTTGTAACCGCCGATCACGACCATCACATCGAGGGGCTCGCGCAACAGATCGACGACCGCGTCCTGCCGCTCCTGGGTCGCGCTGCAGATCGTGTCGAAGGTGCGGAAATTCTCCCTCGCATAATCTTCCCCATGGGCCCGCGCTATCGCCTGCCCAACCAGCGCGCCGATCGCCATCGACTCACGGGCGAGCATCGTCGTCTGGTTCGCGACGCCGATCCGGCGGAGATCACGCGCCGGGTCGAACTTCGGAGACGCGGTATGGGCAAATCTCTCCATCAGCGCCTCG
>JBDSRC010000206.1:0-6565 GCA_039929505.1 Gemmatimonadaceae bacterium | reverse complement strand
GCCCTATTCGCCGTAGTCCTCGTACTTGCCGCATGTACCGCCAAGAAGGACGACGCCGCGACCGTCGACACGTCCGCCCCCGCCATGGCTCCGGCCCCGGCAATGATGGACACCGGCATGATGATGCATGACAGCATGATGCGAGACAGCATCCGCAAGGATAGCATCGCGAAAGCGAAAAGGTAGCAAGCTCTCTACTCGTCCTGAAAAGGCGCCACTAAACGGTGGCGCCTTTTTCGTTTTGCTCTATCTGCACGCTGCATTCGCCGCCATCCCATTTCGCCTGCAGCGTCGTCCCCGGTGGAATCTCACGCCGCACCATCCCCAGTCCGACACCGCCATAACGCGGAGAGAGCGCGACGCTCCGGACATCGCCGATCGTCTTTCCCGTTTCGTCCATGAGCGTTGCACCGCGAGGCGGGGCTGGACGCGTGACGAAGCGCAGCCGCCGCAGAAACCGGTTGACGTGTCCGCGGAAGTGAACCCTCGCCACCGTTTCCTGGCCGATGTAACAGCCCTTCGTGTACGATATCGCACCAAGCTCGTCGAAGTTGGCTTCCTGCGGGAGCGTCGATTCGTCCATATCGATCCCCCATTGCGGACGCCCGCTCTCGATGCGGGCAATTTCCCAGGTTTCGTGCGTGCCGGCAGCCACCCCCTGCGCCAACAGCTTTCCCTTGAGATCCCCCGCGGCAATTGCCGGCACGAAGATCTCGAAGCCGTCGAAATCCAGCTCCGGCACCTTTGCCACGGTCAGCATGACATCGCCGAACGTCGCTGAGAGATGACTGTAAGCCGGCAGTGCGGCGAGATCGCGCTCGTCGATCGATGTCAAGCGCGAAGTCATAGCGCGCGCGGAGCCACCATAGACACCGAGATCTCCGAATTCCGGCGTGACATCGTGATAAGGTGCGACACGGGGGTTCACGTACTTGCGGACCATCTCCTTCCAGCCGGCGGCGGCACCGGCCGAGGTGTCGATGAGCAGCGAGCCATCGAGGGCGAAGATGCGAATGTCGGCGACGATCTTTCCCTTGGGTGTGAGCGCGGCTGCGTACTGCCCCTCGCCCGGAAGGAGACCCGACACGTCGTTGGTGACCATACCCGTCACCAGCTCGGCGGCCTTCTCACCGGAGATCCGCATTCGCATTCGATCGCTTCGGTCGAAAAACAGAGCGCCGTTGTTCAGCGCGGAGTACTCGCTCAATTCCGACATTGACTTCAATTAAGTCGGTGGCTGGGATGGGCGCTACTGGCCCAGGGCGGCGTACGACGCGTCGAGCAGATCGACGGGATGAATCGACCGCGCGTTCACTTCCGCCTGAATGAGACCTGCTCCGATCTGCATCAAACAGCCGGGGTTACCCGTTGCCACGAACGGCGCGCCGGTGGCCCTGATGTTGGCGAGCTTCGGCTCGAGCACCGCATCCGAAGTGTCGGGCTCGATCAGATTGTAGATGCCGGCACTCCCGCAACACTGGTCGGAGTCATGAAGCGGGACGAGCTCGAGCCCGGGTATCGCGGCCAGCACCGAGAGCGGTGCCTGCGTGACGCGCTGCGCGTGCTGGAGATGGCAGGGCGCATCATAGGTCACCCGCACTGGAAGAGCCCCACCCGTTCGAGGACCCGCGGCGGCGAGAAGCTCGCTGACATCGCGCACGCGGGAGCCCAGGTCCTTTGCCCGAGCGCTCCATTCGGGATCGTCCTGCAGCAGGTGCCCATACTCCTTCATGATCGCGCCGCAACCCGCGGCATTCACGGCGACGAATTGAGCGCCCGATTTCTCGAAGGCCGCAATGTTCCGCCGCGCGAGCTTGCGGGCACTGCCGAGGTCACCGGCGTGGGCGTGAAGCGCCCCGCAGCAAAGTTGTCCGGGGGCGGAAACCATCGCGTAGCCATTCACGGTCAAAACGCGCTCCGTCGCGCGGTTCGTCGCGCTGAACAATCCTTCCATAACGCATCCCCTGAGTGCTGCGACTCGCCCTCGCTCGCCCGAAGTGACGGGCCGGTAGCGGGACCGCTCGATTGACCGGCCCGTCGACGCGAGCATCGCCATCGCAAAACCCAGCCGCCCCCTAAGTCCCGAAAGCAGCGTTGGGATCGGCGTCGCCGCAAGAATGCGCGACATGAACATCACCGGGACCAACAGCCATCGCCGGGCGAAAACGAAAAGAATGAGGCGCGCCAAAGGGGGAATCGGCCTGCTTTCATTGAGCGTGGCACGGGTCGCTTCGAGCAGCTGCCCGTAGGGAACGCCACTCGGACATACTGGCTCGCAGGCGCGACAACCAAGGCACTGGTCGATGTGGCGGTGTACGCTCGGATCGTCTGGAGTGACGGTGCCCTCGAGCAGCGAGCGCATCAGAAAGATTCGCCCGCGCGGACTGTCGTTCTCGTCCTCGAGATTGAGGTAGGTCGGACACGCCTGGAGGCAAAAGCCGCAATGGACGCACGCATTGATGCCGGGCAGCGCCGCGGCTAGCGGCGTGCCGGGCAGGGCGCACCCGGGCATTGGATCGGGCGGAAGCGGATCAGTGGGTAAGACAGCGGTCATTCAGTCACCAAGTATGCCGGGGTTGAGCACGTTGAACGGATCGTAAGCGCGCTTGACACCCTGCGACAGCGGATCCGACACGACACTCGGCGAAACCGATTTCCACGCCTCGGCCGGCAGCCGCTCGAAGACGAACGAGCCTTGAACCGGGCCGTCGAGCGAGAGACCTGCCGCCGTAATGTCAGTGTCCGAGTCCGGCGTCGATCGGGTGACGGCGATGCGGACGACCCCGCGCGCGATGTTGATGGAGGTGTAGACGCCAGGAATTGAATCGGATACCATCGTTCCCGCCGCCGAGCGCAGCTGCGCCGGAAGTCCGGAAAGCCGAATGACGAAATCGGCATTACCCTCGAGCTGCCTCAGGGATTCCCAGACCGGTGACTCCATTTCGTCCGTCCTGCCGACACGCGAGAGCGCGATCAGCTGGGAATCGACCGCCGCCGAATTTCCACCCAGTCGCACCAGACAAGCTGGTTGGGCGCCGAGGCCGAGCGCGCTGGCTACGGTGCCGCTCAAGACTTCCAGGGCGAACGGCGCAATTGGCGCGGCGCCCAGGCGATCGAGAAAGTCCGCGATCTCCCGTTCGCCCGCACCCATCGGCATCGCAAGCGTACGGTCGGACCTGGGACGCGCGTACAGCCGAACCGTCGCTTCCGTGACTACGCCCAGCGTTCCCCACGATCCCGTCAGGAGGCGAGTGAGGTCGAAGCCCGCGACGTTCTTCACGACTTTCCCGCCCGCTCTCACGATTTCCCCTCGGCCCGTCACGAACTCGATCCCAAGCAGCAGATCGCGAGGTGTGCCGAATGCGGTGGCGAGCGGCCCTGCCGATGCCGTCGCTATCGTGGCGCCGATCGTCCCGTCAGGATCGCCGTAAGGATCGAGCGGCAGCCACTGCGCGTGCTCCGCCGTCGCGTGTTCAATCTCCGCCAGCGATGTTCCAGCGCGCGCTGTCAGAGTCAGATCGCCGGGAGTGTAGCTGACGACGCCCGTGTCCGCGCCCACGGTCAATGCCCGGTCCGCTTTTACCGGACGTCCAGCCGCGAGCCAGTGGGAGCGTCCAGCGATTCTCAGCGATGTGCGCGCAGCTCCACTTTCCCGGATCGTCTGGGCGATCGCTTCGGTGCTCACGCGGCTGATGGTCGCGCCGGCTCGGCGGCGAGAGGGCGGGGGTCGCGCGCCGAAGGGACGGCGTGCCATTCCTTGCACGCATGT
Organism: Gemmatimonadaceae bacterium; assembly: GCA_039929505.1. Classification (GTDB taxonomy): domain Bacteria; phylum Gemmatimonadota; class Gemmatimonadetes; order Gemmatimonadales; family Gemmatimonadaceae; genus UBA4720. The sequence continues at coordinate 2,796 of JBDSRC010000206.1, read as the reverse complement.
GACGGCACAACCTTGCCCGGGTTCGATCTCCGGTCAGGGTCGAACACTCCGCGCAACTCGCACATAGCGTTGAGCGATGGCCCGCTGAAGATCGCTTCCATGTAGCCCATCTTGTCGAGGCCGACGCCGTGCTCGCCGGTGATGCTTCCCCCGACGGCGATGCACGCCTGCATGATCTCGGTCATCGCCTTGTGCACGCGCTCGCTTTCCTCGGGGTTGTCGGCGCTGTAGGCGATGTTAGGGTGAAGATTGCCATCGCCCGCATGAAAGACGTTGCACACGAGCACTCCATACTTCTCGCTGATGGAGTGAATGGTCTTGAGGATCTCGGGGAGGCTGGTGCGGGGAATGACCGCGTCCTGCACGATGAGATGCGGTGCGAGGCGGCCCATGGCGCCAAACGCTTTCTTGCGCCCCTGCCACAGCTGGAGGCGCTCCGCGTCGTCGCGGGCAACCTTGACGTTGCGCGCGCGGCCCTCGAGGCAGATCCGCTTTACTTCCGCGACATCGGCGTCGACTCCAGCCTCGAGTCCGTCGAGCTCGATCAGCAGTATCGCTTCCGCGTCGCGCGGATAACCGGCGGCGTAGATCGAATCTTCGACGACTCGTATCGTCGCCCCGTCCATGAACTCGAGCGCGGCCGGCACTATCCCGGACGCAATAATCGCCGATGTCACTCGAGCAGCGTCATCCACGGAGAGGAAATCGGCAAGGAGCGTTCGCACAATCTGCGGACGCGGAGTGAGCTTGACCGTTATGTCGAGGGCGAGGCCGAAGCAGCCTTCCGATCCGATGAACGCCCCGCGGAGGTCGTAGCCATCACGCTCACCGGAATCGCTCCCCAGCTCCACCACATCGCCACTCGGCAGAAGCACCGTCATCGCCAGAATGTGATTGAGCGTGACTCCGTACTTGAGGCAGTGGGGGCCACCCGCGTTCTCGGCCACATTTCCACCGATGGTGCAGGCCGCATCGCTGGATGGATCGGGGGCGTAAAACAGCCTGTGCGGTGCAACGTGCTTGTTGAGCCGGAGATTCACGACGCCGGGCTCGACTTTGGCGCGCCGGTTCTCGACATCGACCTCGATGATTTGCTTGAGCCGGTGCAGGCCGACTACAACGATGTCGTCGGCGAGCGCACCTCCCGAGAGACCGGTCCCGGCGCCGCGCGGGACGAAGGCGAGCTTCTGATCGGCGAGCGCCCGCACCACGGCGATCGTCTCGTCCCGGGTCCCCGGAAAAACCGCGAGCTTCGGCTGGCGCCGGTAGCCGGGAAGGCCATCGGAGTTGTAGACCAGGAGCTCGCTGGGCCGGCTCAAGACATATCGCTCACCCACGATGTCGGCCAATCGCTCCCGCACCGCTGACTGCTGCATGGCGGAAATCTAGCTTATCGTTCTGCCGTCCCGACCGTCTCTACCCCGCGCGCGCGGCTTCATCCTGTTTCGATTGCGGAACGACAAGACGTATCGCATCGCGCTCGATCCGATACTCGAGTGGCGAGGCGTGCGCCTTGAGCTCGCCGTCCAGAGCGATGGTTGCCCCCGGTCTGGTGAGGTCGACGATTACACGATCCACCAGAAAGCTGTCGAACTCCGGCAGCTGCTTCGCTTTCGAGATTCCACTCGCGATGCCGGCCAGCGCGACGGCGAAGAGACGCGCCGGCTTCCGCCCCTGAATGACCATGACGTGGAGCGATCGCTTTCCGTTGGCGACTCTGCTTCCGAGCTCTGGTAGCTTCAACTCGCGCTCGCCGACGCCGATGAACACGAGCGGGGTCCGGTAGCTCTTCGTTGCTCCATCCACCTCGAGCTCGACGCTGAAAGTGCGGAGCGTAGAGAACATCCTCAGCAGGGCGATGAAGCTGGCGATCCTGTAGCCGAAGGTCTTCTCGAATCTCTCGCGGACGCGGACAAAGGTTACGTATGCCCCGATCGAGCTGGTGTTGAGAAAGACCGAGTCTTTCATGTAGCCGAGGTCCGCCCCTTCGACAGTGCCATTCAGCGCCACCTCCGCCGCTTCGGGGAGGTCGGTCGGGATCCCATGATCCTTGGCGAAATGGTTGAGCGTTCCCGCCGGAAGAATCGCGAGCTCGATATCCTTTTTGGCGACGAGGGCGGCGGCGGTACCGATCGTCCCGTCCCCGCCTGCGACGATCAGTCGCCGGGCACCGTCGGCGATGGCGCGCTCCAATCGCGACTTCAGCTGGTCCGGAGGCACCTCCTCGACTTCAAGTCCCGCTTCGTCGAGCGCTTTTTTTGCGTCATCCGCGCTTCCGCCCCCCTTGTTGAGAAAGGCCTGGGGTCGGGAGCTACTAGCGCCTGCTGCGTGCGACATGTAGGGATTGAAAGGAGAAGGCTACGAAGAAGAGAGAGGAACGGGACTCTTCTATACAAAAAAGACGCCGGGTGATTATCCCGGCGTCTCAAGCCTGCTGAATCAGGGCGATCTAGCCCCAGAACCCGGCAAGGGCGGAACCATCGGGCGATTCGCGCAGCTTCTCGAAGGCGCGCTCGCGAATCTGCCTGATACGCTCGCGAGTGACTCCCATGAGAGCGCCGATCTTCTCGAGCGTCATCGCATCCGATCCCTGCTCGAGGCCGTAGTAGAGGTGCAGAATCTTGCGCTCGCGGGGGGTGAGGTACTTCCGGAACACGCGGTCGATGAACTCCCGCATCAGGTGGAAGTCCGTTACATCCTCGATCTCGCCGCCATCGACGCCGGCGAATCGCTCGCCCATCGTGCAGGCCTCGCGGTCCGAGCGGTCGATCGGCGCATCGAGCGAGATCTCCGTCG
>JBDSRC010000205.1:0-5906 GCA_039929505.1 Gemmatimonadaceae bacterium | reverse complement strand
ACACGAGAGGAGCACACATGCTCTGGATCGTGCGGCTGGATTCCGGCAAGACGATGAGCGATCTCTACCGAGCGGCTCAAGCCGGTGAGCGCACGACGACGTGGGCGAAGCAGCTGGGCGGTCCCAGCTTTGCGCTGCCCCCGCGCACGTCAAATGTCACGCTCGATCTCCACCCGGGAAACTACGTGCTCGTGTGTTACACCGGGTCAGCACGGGAAGATCGCGCGCGGTATCACTTCCTCAATGGCATGTCGCGACCGTTGACAGTTCTGCGAACAGCGAAGCCTCACGTGCGCGCTCCACGGCCCGACGTCATCGCGCACATCACTGAGAACGGAATCGTTCATCTGGCAGCTCCCATTGCCGCCGGGCGTCGTGTGATTCGGGTGCAAAACGCGACCGACCAGGATTACGAGTTCAAGTTTCAGCAGGTGCCGGCGGGTAAGACGGGAAAAGAGTTCCTGGCGCAACCCGCGACCGAAGGGCCGGGCATACCCTGGGGCGGGCTCGCGAGTGTTCCTCCCCGAGCAGTGGTCATTACAACCATCGATTTCGAGGCCGGCCAATACATCCTCGGCACGCGACCGGCCATTCGGCATGAGACGAGTCAGGTCATCACCGTCACGGCAGCGCGTCGCAGTTCCCGCGTCAGCGCCTCCGTTTCTCAGCGCGCGCCGAGTCCCTGAGCACGGTCCAGTGTAGGTTCACAAGGAACAGGATTGCAGCACTGGAGCACCTCTTTGGGAGATGTCGCTCTGCGTGCGCGCGGCGCACCGGTCGCGCGATCGCCGAACCCTGAAGCGTCAGGTAACGCGAACCATGCCCTTCCCGATTATGACGCTCTCCGCAGAAGACGATCCCGAGTGGCTGCGCATGCGCCTCCTGCTGTGGCCTGAGTATTCCGTCGCCGAACATCGTCGCGGCATGGCGGATTGGCGCGCGCAGCCGGTAGGCGTAGTGCTGGTGGCCGACCGCGTGCAGGGGGTCGGCCTTGCAGGGTTTGCTGAGGTCGGCACGCGACCATACGCGGACGGGTGCGACAGTAGTCCCGTTGCCTACCTGGAAGGGTGGTACGTGGACGAGGATTCACGGCGGCGCGGGGTTGGTCGGGCGCTGGTTGACGCAGCGACCGCATGGGCGCGAGGGCAGGGACTGCGCGAGTTCGCGTCGGATGCGCTGCTCGAGAACCAGCTATCCCACCGAGCGCACGAGGCGGTGGGGTTCACAGAGGTGGAACGCCTCGTGATTTTCCGGCGTCCGCTCTGAGCGTGCGCGCCGCACCACCCAACGCTGGCTGCGGTTGATGGCCGTGGCAAACACCGCGAAGCCACGGTGGCTACGCGCTGCAGCGTGGTTTGCTTCAGCCCTGATTTCCGCTCCACTTACGATCCTCACCCATGAACTCGGTCACTTCCTTGCCGGTCTCGCCTTCGGCCATCCGGGAGTAGTGATTCACTATGGGTCGGTTTCTTCCGACGCCGCCAAAGCGGGCTTTCCTCCATCGCAGTTAGCCGTTGTAGCCGCCGCTGGCCCCCTGGTAACGTGTGCAACCGTGATCCTGTGCTGCTACCTGGTAGCTCGCTACCGCCCGCACCCGTTAGTGGCGGCAGTGGGCTTGTTCGCTCCGCTAAAGTTTTCAGTTGGCCTTGTCTTTATCTACTACTGGCTCTCAGGCGTAAGAAACTCATCGCCAAACTTCGACGAGTTCAATGTGGCGAAGCACGCGGGCATCTCTCCGTTCATCCCGATCCTGATCGGGGTGGCGGTTCTCGTTGGAGGCTGGTTCTGTATAGTCCGAAGTATTCCAAGAGGCCACCGCATTTCAGACCTCGCTGCATCAATCGTGGGAGCGGCTATTGGTCTGGCGGTCTACGCAACTATCATCGGCCCGCGGCTGTTACCATAGAGTTGGAGCGCTATGACGCAAGCATCCGACACCCCCGCCATTCTCGCCTCGCGCATTTGGCCCACTTGGCCATGAAGCGAGTTGGCACTAATGTGCTTCCGACACAGCCTACCCTCGCCCTCGCGACGGACGGCCCCTATCGGTTCACGCGCAATCCGCTCTACATCGCGGCCATTGGCGTCTACCTCGGTATCACGTTCTGGGTTGATGGCCTTGCTTTACTCTTGTTACTGTTTCCGATGGCCTGGGTGCTTCACCGCGGAATCGTTTTACCAGAGGAGCGGTATCTGGAATCGAAGTTTGGCGAACGATATCTCGTGTATCGATCTGCGGTGCGCCGTTGGCTCTAGACCCAACCGGATGTTGCCTGATCGCCGCATCGTTGCTCCTCACTTCGTCTCTCGTAGCGCAGCAGCCCGATAGTGGCGTGGTCAGCATCACGGTCGAAGAATCGATGGGCATGCTCGAGGGCTTCCTCGTGCAATCCGCGGGACGCAGCACTTCCACGAATGCCGCCGGGCAAGCACGACTGACGCTTCCCATCGGGTCGCAGGTCATCGCCGTCGCCCGACTTGGATTCAAGCCCGCACAGGTCTCGGTGGTCGTGGTGCGAGACAGTGTCGTGTCGGTGCGTGTCCCCGTTTCCATGAGCGAGATGGCGCACGAGCTCAGCGACGTAAAGGTCACCTCCGCTCGCACCGGGCGGCTGGCGGGAGAGACACCGATCCGTGTCGAGGTGATCGACGACATGGAAGTAGATGAGAAAACGCTGATGTCGCCGAGCGGAATCGGCATGTTGCTCAACGAGGCGCCTGGACTTCGCGTGCACGCGGCAGCTCCTGGACTCGGCACCGGCAGCGTGCGGATCCTCGGCCTGCCCGGCCAGTACACGGTGATGCTCGCCGACGGACTGCCCCTGTACGGTGGCAGCGCCAGTGCACTCGGGCCGCTCGACATCTCTCCGGTTGACCTGCATCGCGTCGAGATCATCAAGGGCGCCGCCTCGTCCCTCTACGGCGGCCAGTCGCTCGGCGGCGTGATCAACCTCGTGTCGAAACCACCGACCGGGAAGAAAGAGGTGCTGCTGAACAGACGCATGCTCGGTGTCACCGACGCGGCCATGTGGCTCAGTCATCGGCTGGGATCGGGCAGCGGCGCCTCGTTGCTGGCCGCGGGGACGCGGCAGAACGCCGAGGACATTGATCGCGACGGCTGGGCCGACCAGGCCCGTGCGACACGGTGGAGCGTCCGACCTCGTCTCAACGCGACCGATGCGCGCGGGCGGTCGCTCTTCGTGACCGCCGGATATGGATTTGACGATCGCATCGGTGGAACACTCGGCGGCGCGACGGCGCCCGACGGGCAGCCGTTCCGTGAAGGGTTGCGGAGCAATCGCGCGGACATCGGCGCAACGGCGAGCATTCCCGTGCAAGGTGCCGGGAACGTCGCGCTCCGCGTTGCGCTCTCGACCAACGGGCGCGAGCGCGAGTTCGGCCCGGGGCCGAGCGAGCGCGATCGAACATCAACGGGATTCCTCGAGGTCACACGCACGTTCGCCAGCGCCAGCGCAACGACCGTTCTCGGGACTGCGCTACAGCACGACGTATTCAAGAACGATCTGAACGGCGGGTTCGATCACCGCTGGCTTACGCCCGGCGTGTTCGTGACCGCCGAGCGCGCCGTAGGTCCGTTGACCGTATCGGCAAGCGTTCGCGGCGACGCGCACCCGGAAGCGGGAATCCAGCTCACCGAGCGGCTCGCCGTGCTCGCGAAACCGGTCGAAGGCTGGTCGCTGCGCGGCAGCGTGGGGACAGGATTCGCTCCTCCGACAGGGACCACCGAGGAGACGGAGGCCGTGGGCCTTCGTGCCATCCGACCTGCCGCGGGGCTTGGCGCCGAGCGGAGCCGCGGCGCGATGCTCGACGTGAATGGCGAAGTGGGCAAGCTGGAACTGCTGCTTACCGCGTACGGTTCCGTCATCGCCGACGGCATCCAGATGACGCCCACCCAGGACGGGAGCGGACAGGTCACGCTCCAGAACGCCGTCGGCGACGCCCGGATTGCCGGCATCGAGGCCCTCGGTGTCTGGCGATTCGTCGGTGGGAAGTTCATCGGGACGTACGGCTACTCGCGCGGGAGCCAGACCGATGCGACGACCGGCGCGCGTAAGATCATGCCGATGCTCCCGCGCCATCGCGTCGGCGGGGACCTCATGCTGGAGCGTCCCGGCGTGTACCGCGGCGGCATCGAGGGCATCTGGTATGGGGCTCAGTCCCTCGACGACAACCCGTTCCGGACCAGCTCCAAGCCCTACCTGTACCTGATGGCCATCGCGGCGCGGCAGTTTGGCCGGTTCGAGCTCGTTGCCAACTTCGAGAACCTCCTCAATGTGCGCCAGACGGACACCGATCCGCTTGTCCGCCCGACGCCGGCCATGGCGGGCCGCTGGACGACCGACGTCTGGGCGCCTCTGGAAGGGTTCATGGCGAACGTCGCGGTGCGGTATCGCTGGGAATAGAGGTCTCGGGGCGCCGCTACCGAATGACGTTCGCGATAGAGCCCGTCACAAACCCCGCGGAATAACCAGCGACCACACGAACGGCCGTTGCGCGGTCGTATATACGAACGTATATTGACTAGGTGCGCTTCACGTGGGATCCAGAGAAGAGCGAGCGGAACTTTGCGGACCGAGGCTTCGATTTCGCGTTTGCCGCTGCGATCTTCGCTGCCCCGACTCTCGAGCGTATCGACACGCGCCAGGACTATGGTGAGGTACGGCGGATCGCCCTCGGCTTAGCCGACCGAATCCCGCTCACCGTTGTCTTCACCGACCGGGTTGAGGCTGGCGAGGTCGTCCGTCGTATCATTTCAGCCCGAGTGAGCAGTCGCCATGAGCGCCAAGCGTATCGCAAAGTCTTCCCGTCCTAACACCTCACCCAGTCAGGGTCGGGCGCATCTAGCCAAATTGCGTCGCGTTACGGACGCGGAGATCGCGCGGTCATCACCCCCTGAACTACGTGATCTTCCTGCCGACTTCTGGGACGAGGGCGTGCCGGTGTTACCCGCGGCGAAGGTTCCGATTTCGCTGCGGGTCGACTCCGATGTGCTCGAGTTTTTCCGCGAGTCCGGACCACGATATCAATCGCGAATCAACGCGGTTCTTCGGTCCTATATGGAGCGTGTTGCCGCGTCACCGCCTAAGCGACCGAAGCGGCGCGGGATCGCATAATGAATCGTTGCAGCACGAAATGAAAGCAGCCATCAAGGACGAGTTGACCAAAACGCTCAGATATCGGTTCGAAAAGAACACCGGTCGTCACAAGGGAATCGAATGGAGCGCGGTGCAGGCGAAACTCGAGGCTGATCCTCGAAAGCTCGAAGCACTCCATGAGATGGAACGGACTGGCGGCGAGCCGGATGTCATTGGCTACGACAACGATGCGGATAGTTTCACATACTGTGACTGTTCACCTGAAAGTCCCAAAGGCCGACGCAGCAGCTATGACCGCGACGCCCTGGACGCGCGAAAGGAGAACAAGCCAGGTGGCAACGCGATCGAAATGGCGTCCTCATTGGGAATCGAAATCCTCACGGAAGCACAGTATCGAGAGCTCCAGAAGCTTGGAGAATTCGACACGAAGACTTCGAGCTGGGTGAAAACGCCACCCAGCGTCAGAGAGCTTGGTGGTGCCCTCTTCTGTGACCGTCGGTATGGCCAGGTCTTTGTCTATCACAATGGTGCTGAATCCTACTACGCCGCCAGAGGCTTTCGCGGTCTGTTGAGTGTCTAGGCTCATGGTCGGCTTAGCTCAAGCTTGCCGTGCTCGCATGCCCGTGACGGCAGGCCAGCTCGGCGTGGAATCCAGATGAAATGAACCGAACCATCAGACCTCTTCTTTCCGCCGACCGCGACGGCGTAATTCGCATCCTCAACAGCTCGGGCAACTTCACCGACGATGAAGTCGCCACCGCTCTCGAGCTCATCGACGAGTGGCTCGTG
>JBDSRC010000204.1:0-4713 GCA_039929505.1 Gemmatimonadaceae bacterium | reverse complement strand
CGGATCTCGCCGAAGTGAACCGCCGCCTCGCTCCGCCCACCGGCTGGGAGGCGGTTCCTGTCTCGGGCTTCATACCGGCCAAGACGTTCTTCCAGTGCCTCTCGCTCAGAAAGTTTCCGACGACCATTACCATCCGTAAGCGCGAGCAGCTCGATTATCTCCCCGAGCCCGACATCTTCCACGACGTATTCGGCCACGTTCCACTCCACGCCGATCCGGTGTTCGCCGATTTTCTCCAGCATTACGGACAGGTTGCGGCCGCAGCCGAGAACGAGGAAGACACCACGCGCATGGCGCGGCTGTTCTGGTTTACCGTCGAGTTTGGGTTGATCAGGGAGGATGGCGAGATCAAGGTTTACGGCTCGGGCCTCATCTCCTCCCACGGCGACGCGGCCAACGCACTGGGCCCCAAGTGCGACCGGCGCCCATTCTCGCTCGATGCCGTGTTCAACCAGCATTTCGAGATCGACCGGTTCCAGGATGTGCTGTTCGTGGTCGAGTCGTTCGATCAGCTGTTCAAGGCGGTCGAGGAAGCGGGGAAGAGAATCGGCGCGATCCGATAATTCCTTTTCGCGGAAGTAATTGCTTCGTGGGCGGCTAAAAAAACGGGCTCGCTCCCTACGCGTTCGCCGCCCTCACCCGATCCAGCATATCGATCAGCGAATCCATTTCCGCCGGAGGCAGCACCGCCACAGCGCGCTCATCCGCCCGGTTGATCGGCTCGTCCAGGTCCTCGAGCAGCGCGAGTCCCTGGGTGGTGATGCGACAGAAAACCTTCCGCCGGTCCTTCGGGCACGGCATCCGGTCGACGAGCTTCTTGCCCTCGAGCCGGTCGACGAGCCGTGTTACGCCGGGGGTCTGCTCGATCATCCGCTCGCCCACAGTCAGAGTCGGCAGCCCGTCTGGTCCTGCTCCGCGCAGGATGCGCAGCACGTTGTACTGCTGTAGGGTGATCCCGTGCGGCTCGACGACCTGGGTGTAGTGTCGCCTGATGGCATCGGCGGTGCGTAGCAACCCCAGGGTAGTTTGCTGCTCGCGCGAGCGAAACTTCTCCTCCGCGATACCTTCCGATGGCATGCGTGAGTCTATGGGTGGTGTCGCCGGGTGGCAAGCAAATGATTCCGGGGGCGAGGCGCGGTGATTGCGGCCGGGGGCCTGGAACAGTCATTAACCGTGTGACTATTTAGATTCACCGAACCACGCGGCCCAAATCGTCCTCTGGCGTGTATTAACGGGGACCCAAACACAGTCCGTTCAGGAGCCTCAATCCGATGAATCGATACATCCCGCTGTCGATGCTTGCGCTCGTGGCTTGTGGAGGCGGGGGTGAGCGAATCGTCGACCCACCCGTCAAACGAAGCGACATCAGCTCGCTCCAGCCGGGAGAGTACAGAGTCCTCACTCCATCGGACATTCCCGACGGGATCGACCTTCCGTCGGTCCCCGATGCTCGCGGCTTCATTATCGTCGTCGGAAACACGAGCACGATTGGCGATGTCGTGGCGTCGTACGTCGTGCGGGGGAACCTCGGCGTTGCCCCCTCAATGCAGCCGGTGCAAGGGTTTGCGCAGTCACCGCAACGAGGCGGGCTGTCACCACAGCTCGTGTCCGCCATAAGCGCGCTCGAGCGGGCGGAAGCGCCCCAGCGGCGGCTCGAGAAGAGGATCCGTGGATTCGAGAGAAAGGCGCTTTCATTTCGCGGGATTACTCGTGCCCCCGGGGGATCGCAGTCGTCGCCATTGCGGAGCGCCATGCAGGTCACGGCCGCGGCCGCCCCGGGCGACACCATCAACGTGAAAGTCCCCGACGCCAACGGGCCGACCAATAATCTGTGTCAGGACTTCTTCTCTACCAGGGCAGTCGTTGCGTCGGTGAGCGCCAAGGCGATTCTGGCCGTAGATACAATCGATGGACCGCCATCGGGATTATTCACCCAGGCCGATTTCGACGCGATCGCCGCCGAGTTCGACAACACCACCTATCCGGCGGACGAAGCGTACTTCGGGACGCCGACGGACGTGGATGCGAACGGCCGGGTGATCATTCTCTTCACCGGGCGCGTGAACGAGCTCACCCCTCCCGCGTCTCCTGAGGGAAGCGGGTTCGTCGGCGGGTTTTTCTTCGCCGGCGATTTCTTTCCTCCAACCGGCCCTGTCAACCAGTCCTGCGCCCAAAGCAACCAGGCGGAGATCTTCTATCTTCTCGCCCCCGATCCGCTTGGCCTCAAGTACGGAAATGTCCGCACTGTCGCATCGGTCCGGCAGGGCACCCGCGGCACCATCGCTCACGAGCTCGAGCACATGATCAACGCCGGCCGCCGCTACACGGGTGGAGTGGCCCGGGATTTCGAGGTGAGCTGGCTGGACGAGGGTTTGGCGCACATGGGCGAGGAGGTTGTCGGCCGCCGCCTCAAGAACTTCGGTGACCTGCAGTCGCTTTCGATTGGCGACATCTTTCCAGATGAGGCCGGCCGCAACGACTTCAATGCCTTCTTCTTTCAGAACCTGGCGCGATTCAAGTTCTGGATGCAGGCACCCGACACTTCATCGGGCATCAGCGACCGTGCCGCGGAGAATCTTTCGTCCAGGGGCGCCGCCTGGGCACTTGTTCGGTACGCTGCCGACAACTTCTCCGGCTCCAACCCGCCCGCCTTTACGCGTCGATTGGTGGCCGGTCCGGACACGGGTCTCACCAACTTCATTCGCGCTACCGCAGCCCCGCTCGACACCGTGCTCGCCGGCTGGCTGGTGGCGAACTACGCCGACGACTTCGGAGTTCCGATCACCAACGCGAGAACTCAGTACCGCTCCTTCAACATGCGGAGCGTGATGCCGCCCGTGTCGCAGAACGTCTATCCACTCAAGGTCCAACCCGTCGGCAGCGGCGCCGCCGAGCTCTCGGGAACCAATCGCACTGGGAGCGGCACCTACTATGCGCTTTCAGTCGCCGCGAATGCGGGCGCCAAGAACGTGAAGGTGCTCAATCAAGGTGGATCGGGCGTGGTCAGCTATCCGGGCGCCCACGTCTACGTTCTCAGAATCAGGTAGGCGGCACTCACAAACAGCGCGTGGCTCAGCACGGTCTATGCGTCGCGGAGGGCCGCGATCGGCGTCTCCCTGAATACGTCCCGCCCCGCCATTAACCCGATGAGAAGGGTGAGCCCGACTATCACCGCGGCGATCCCTGCCACCGGTTCCAGGGCAGCCGTAAACGGCACCTTGAAGATGTAGCGTACGACCGCCCATCCACCGGCGATCGACAGCAACATTCCCGTCAATCCGCCCAGCACGCCCAGCAGCGAGTACTCGGCGAGCAGAATGCGGGCAATTTGTCCGCGCGTCGCGCCGAGGGTCTTCAGCAGCACCCCTTCGCGTACGCGGGCCCGCCGCGTGGCGGACACGGCGCTGAACAGCACCGGAATCGCGACGGCAAAGCTGAAAAGCGCCATGAAGCGGATCGCCAACGATGCTCTTCCCACGATTCGGTCTACCGCTCGCTTGATCGATGTGAGATCGAGACTCGAGACGTTGGGGAACCGGTTGACCACCGACCGCTGGAGCAGAGGAACCGACGCCGGATCGCGCACGTTCGCCAGCAGCACGAACTGTTTCGGTGCGGCCTCGAGAACGGGCGGCGCGAAAACGACGAAGAAGTTCGGCTCGAAACGCGTCCACCTCACTTTTCGGAGGCTTGTTACGCGCGTCGGGATCTCCACGCCCTGCACGTTCCATGTGATGCTGTCGCCAATCGCGACGTCGAGCTCCCCGGCGATGCCTTCCTCCATTGAGATCTCGCCGACGTCGGCCGGAGTCGTCAGCGCCGCAGCGCTGAACCATTTTCCGACGGTCACCGTCTCGCTCGCGGCCGGCTTATCGCGAAACGTCGACCGGAATTCACGGCGCAGCGCCCAGCGCGCGCGACCTTGCTCACCGCGCGGCACCGGGCGCATTTCCGTGACGGATTTCCCATTGATCGAGGCGATGCGCATCGTCACCACCGGCGCAACCTGTACGACGCCGTGGCCTCCGCCGCGAACGATCGAGTCGAGCCCGGCTGCCTGGTCCTGCTGCACGTCAAAAAATACGACGTTGCCGACGGATGCCGCTGCCTCGGTCGAGAACTGCTGCAGGATATTCCTCTGAACGAGATACAACGTGCTGACGAGAAAGGCGCCAAAGCCGAGCGCGAGCGTGACCGCGCGCGTCTGATTGCCCGGGCGGTAAAGATTCGCGACGCCCTGCCGGACGACGTACGGCCAACCACTCCTCAACCCGCGCCGCGCGGCCCACGAGAGTAGCGCAGCGCTCAGGCTGAGCGCGAGAATCGCCACACCGGTCGCGAGACTCATCCAGAATGCCTGCTCCGGAGTCCGCGCGCGCAGCAGCGCAATCGCGAGCACGCTCGCCACCATCGCCAGGTCGACGATGAGCCTCGGCGAATCCGTCCACCGCATACGGAGAACGTCCGCATCGGTGTCGCGCCTGAGCGTCTGGAGAGGAGAGACATTTCTCAGAGCCAGCAACGGGCGCAGCGCGAAGATCAGCGCGATCCACCCACCAATCGCGAGACCGGTGAGCACGGCGCTCGGCACGAGCGTGACTTCCACATCGATTGGAAGGAAGCCCGTCAACACGTTCGGCAGAAGAAACTGGACTGCCACGCCGAGCGCGGCCCCGGCGGCGGCGCCGGCCAGCCCCATCGCTGCGGCCTGGG
>JBDSRC010000203.1:0-2810 GCA_039929505.1 Gemmatimonadaceae bacterium | reverse complement strand
GATGCGCTGATCATCGACGGCGCCGGAAAGTACGTGACGCCTGGCCTCATCGACAATCATTCGCACCTCGGCGTTTACGCATCCCCTGGCGGTAACGCGCTGAGCGACGGGAACGAAGCGACCAATCCGAGCACACCGCATGTGTGGGCCGAGCATTCGGTGTGGCCGCAGGATCCGCAGTTTCCGCGCAATCTGGCTGGCGGCGTGACGACGTTGCAGGTGCTGCCCGGATCCGCCAATCTCATCGGCGGACGCAGCGTGGTTCTCAAGGTCGTGCCCTCGCGCACCGTACAGGGAATGAAGTTTCCCGGCGCGAAGTATGGGCTGAAGATGGCGTGCGGCGAGAATCCGAAGCGAGTGTACGCGTCCCGTGGGCCATCGACCCGCATGGGCAACGTTGCGGGCTACCGCGCGGCGTGGATCTCGGCCGAAGCTTACCGCCGCAAGTGGGACAAATGGAACGGTGACCATAAGGGCGCAGCTCCTACCCGCGACCTTGGCAACGAAACGCTCGCCGAAGTGCTGCGCGGCAACATTCTGATTCACAATCACTGCTACCGTGCGGATGAGATGGCGCAGATGATCGACATCTCCAGGGAATTCGGCTACAAGATCCGTTCGTTCCACCACGGCGTCGAAGCGTACAAGCTGGCGGATCTTCTGGCGCGTGAGGGCATCAGCGGGTCGCTGTGGTCCGATTGGGGCAGCTTCAAGATGGAAGCGCTCGACGCGGTGAGGGCGAATATCGCGCTTGTCGATCGAGCCGGAGCGAGAGCGATCGTCCACTCCGACGACGCTTCCGGGTCTCAGCGTCTCACACAGGAGGCCGCGAAGGCGATGGCAGCCGGAATCGCAGCAGGCATACCCGTGACCGAAGAGCAGGCGATCAAATGGGTGACCATCAACCCCGCGTGGTCACTCGGCCTCGACGACAGGATCGGCTCGCTCGAGCCCGGGAAGAACGCCGACGTAGTTCTTTGGTCGGGCAACCCGTTCAGTGTGTATTCCCGGGCTGAAAAGGTTTGGGTCGATGGCGCAATGCTTTACGACCGGCTGAACGCATCACAGCAGTGGCGTACTGATTTCGAGCTCGGCTTCGTACCGCTAAACCGGAACTGATGATGCAAATACAATTATCCAGGCTCGTCGCGCGCGGCCTCGGCTCTGTCGCGCTCTCGCTCGCGGTCTGCCTGTCGGCGGGCGGGCAGACGATCGCCATTACCGGCGGCAAAGTCTTCCCCGTCAGCGGACCCCCAATCGACGGCGGCACCGTAATTCTGACGAATGGTCGTGTCGCTGCCGTTGGAGCGAACGTCTCGATACCCGCCGATGCGCAACGGATCGATGCGACCGGCAAATGGGTCACTCCCGGCTTCATCAATTCCTCAACTCAGCTCGGTGTCATTGAAGTCTCGCAGGTCAATACCACCCGCGACATGCCCGCCCGGGGGAAGGACAATATCGCGGCCGCTTTCACGGTGTGGGATGGACTGAACCCGAACTCGGTCATGCTGGCGCCAGCTCGCAAAGAGGGGATCACCACGATCGTCGTCATGCCCTCGGGAGGGCTCGTGTCCGGCCAGGCGGCTCTTCTCAGCCTGGTTCCAGGCACCACGACCGATATGATCATCAAGGCGCCCGTTGCAATGGTCGCTGAGATCGGCGACGCAAGCTCCGCGGGCGTCAACTCGAGAGGCGAGCTACTCGTGAAACTTCGCGAGCTTCTGGAAGACACGCGGTTTTTTCAGGCGCGGAGGGCCGCGTACGAGCGTGCCGAGACCAGAGACTTTGCCGCTAGCCGCCTCGATCTTCAGGCAATGATCCCGGTAATCCAGGGAACGCTTCCGCTCATCATCGCTGTCGATCGCGCCTCCGACATCGACGCTGCGCTCCGCCTCGCTCGCGAGTACAACCTCAGGATCATCATCGGCGGCGGCGCGGAAGCGTGGATGGTCGCCGACAGGCTCGCCGCCGCACGGGTGCCCGTTCTCACCGGTGCGATGAACAACATTCCGGGTGGCTTTGCCGCGCTCGGCCAGCGTCAGGAAAACGCCGGTCTGCTGCGACGCGCCGGCGTCAACGTCTCATTGATCGGAAACGGACCTGGCGACCCGGAAGCATTCAATGTCCGAAACCTGAAACAGGAAGCGGGCAATGCCGTCGCGTATGGAATGACCTGGGACGATGCTCTCCGTGCTGTCACACTCGCGCCCGCCGAAGCATTTGGCGTGAGCGATCGTCTCGGCTCGCTTCAGACTGGTCGCGACGCCAACGTCGTCATCTGGAGCGGCGATCCCTTTGAGCTATCGAGCCGCGCCGAGCGCGTATTCATACGCGGGCGCGAGTACCCCGAGATGACGCGCCAGGACATGTTGACGGAGCGGTACAAGGCATTACCGAACACGTACAACATGCCGGTCGCACGATAAGCGACCGACGCGTCGCTTAGCTGGGCGAGCCCGGATAGCCTTCGGTAGTGTCAGCTGTGGATTCGCTCCGAGCGCCCGGGGCGGTCGTCGGGCGTGCCGCGTCCGCTTGCTGGCGCCGAAGCTCGATCTCAGCTTCGAGGCGTGCGGCCTCGGTGTCGTGTGTCTCGAGCGTCGCGCGCAGCCGGTCATGCGTTGCAGCGTCAAGCTCGGCTCCGCCTTTCCGCGCGCGGTAGACCGCGTAGCCCAACGCCTGGGCCGCTTTGTCGGCAAGCTGTCGTGTGCGAAATGCCTCGAGCCGGGTCTTGCCGTCGTCGAACGCATCCTGCGCGACTTTCCCGGCTCGGTCCAGCTCCTGCTTCAACCTGTCGAGTAGTGCCATTT
>JBDSRC010000202.1:0-2889 GCA_039929505.1 Gemmatimonadaceae bacterium | reverse complement strand
GAGATCATGAGGGTGTTCGCGGGTCTCTCCGCCGAGGGACAGACGGTCATCATGGTCACCCACGAGGCAGACATCGCGGCGCATGCGAAGCGCGTAGTTGTTCTCAAGGACGGGCTCATCGCGAGTGACGATCGCGCCGAGCGCTTCGCCGCAATCCAGCAGGCAACCGGACACCTGGTCTCGCCACGGGGCTAGTATGCCGTTCATAGAGGCAATCTGGCTCGCGCTGGCGCAGATTCGGGTGCAGAAGCTCAAGAGCTTCTTCACGCTCCTCGGCGTCACCATCGGCGTGATGTTCCTCATCGCTGTCATCTCCATCGTGCAAGGCATGAGCAGCTACATGGAGAACGAGTTCGCGGCGAAGCTGCTCGGAGTCAACACCTTCACACTGCGGCGCTTCCCCTGGTTCGGAGACGGCGCCGGCTCGGAAGAAGAGTGGAGGCAGTGGCAGCGCCGGCCCCGGATCTATCACTCCGATCTTCCCCTGGTCGCCGGTGCGCTCCCCCCGGGATCGCGCTACGCAGTCGAGAGCCAGGAGTTCATCAACGCGTCCTCACAATACGCGCGTCCCAAGCAGGTCGAGGCCCACGCGGTCGATGGCGACTACTTCCTCATCAAGAAGTACGACGTCAGCCGAGGCCGTCCTCTCACGCAGCAGGAAATGACCGCTGGCACTCCAGTCGTGGTCATCGGAGACGAAACGGCGACGTATTTCTTCAAGGATCTCGACCCTCTGGGCAGAGACCTCCGCATCAGGGGGATGCCGTACACGGTCGTCGGCGTGCTCGAGAAGCAGGGCTCTGTCTTTGGCATCTCCCTCGACCGCGTCGCGATCGCTCCCTACAACTCGCCGCTGCACCATCATACCAATCCCCGCGGTGACGTGGACGGCATCATGGTGCAGGCACCTTCGGCGCTGGGACTCGATGACGCGATGGAGTCGGTGCGCGAGGTCATGCGTGGCCGCAGGAATCTCCGGCCAGGTCAACCCGACAACTTTTTCATGGAAACGTCAGCCAGCGCGCTCGCGTTCATGGACAAGCTGAAGAAGGTCATGACGATGGCGGGCACCGCGTTCCCGGCGATCGGCCTCGTCGTCGGCGGACTCGTCATCATGAACATCATGCTCGTGGCCGTTGCCGAGCGGACGCGCGAGATAGGCATCCGGAAGTCTCTCGGCGCCCGGCGCCGCGACATTCTCAGACAGTTCCTCGTCGAAGCTGCGACGTTGAGCACCCTCGGCGCGCTGGTCGGCATCGTGCTCGGAGTCGTGATCGCGAAGGTCATCGAGTGGAAGACTCCGCTCCCGGCCGAAGTCGCTCCCTGGTCCATCGTCATGGCGACACTCCTCGGCTGTATCGTCGGCATCATCTCGGGAGTTTACCCGGCGCGGCGTGCCGCGTCGCTGGACCCGATCGAAGCC
This sequence comes from Gemmatimonadaceae bacterium, assembly GCA_039929505.1. Taxonomy (GTDB): domain Bacteria; phylum Gemmatimonadota; class Gemmatimonadetes; order Gemmatimonadales; family Gemmatimonadaceae; genus UBA4720. Next base: position 1,466 of record JBDSRC010000202.1, on the reverse strand, counting down.
CTGAGGAAGGAATAGTGGGCTTCTTCCGACGGGTCGCGAGCGCGCTGGAGGGTGTCGGCATGGCCATCGATGCTCTCCGCGCCAACAAGGTGCGAGCGGCACTCACTATCATGGGAGTCGCCATCGGCGTCTTCGTGGTGGTAGCGATGTCGTCGGTGGTGCGTGGCATCAACGAGAGCTTCGCCAAGGATCTGGAAGCCGCGGGCCCTACGTCGTTCTACATCTATCGCCGCCCGATCGGCGGTTTTCACGCCTGCGATGGATCGGATGAGACGTGCCCGGAACGCAGGAATCCCGCTCTTACTACCGACGACGCGCGCGCAATCGAGAGCCTGACGACGATCAAGGCTGTAACCGCGCACGTCGGCTCGGGAGCGAAGTTCACCTACAAGGACAAGCAGGTGAGCACGGGCATGGAGGTGTACACGCCGAACTGGGTGGATGTGGACGGCGGTGACATCTATCCCGGGCGCAGCTTCACGTACGCCGAGAACCTGACGGGAGCGCGTGTCATCATCGTGAACGCGAAGCTGGCGGAGCGGCTGTTCGGCACGTCGGACCCGATCGACAAAATGATCAACGTCGACGGCGTGGGCTTTCAGGTGATCGGTGTATATCACTACACCGCGAGCCCGATGGGAACTCCGACATCGGCGGGCGGTGGCGATCAGGCAAAAGCGATCGTGCCATACGAGTCGGCGCGCCGCAGCCTCAACCTCTGGATCCGGGGAACCGACCTTATCGTCAAGCCCGAGCCTGGCGTCACCATCGCCGAAGCGACGGACGACGTCACCGCGTTGATGCGGGGGCGGCGCGGTCTCAAGGCGACGGCCAAGAACAACTTCGAGATCATCACCCAGGATCGCCTCATGGGGATCTACAATCAGCTGTTCGGTACGTTTTTCGTGGTGGGTATCGCGCTCTCGTCGGTTGGCCTTCTGGTTGGCGGCGTCGGTGTCGTCGCGATCATGATGATCAGCGTCACCGAGCGCACACGCGAGATCGGTGTCCGCAAAGCCCTCGGCGCAACGAAGAGCGAGATCCTGTGGCAGTTTCTCGTGGAAGCGGCAACGCTGACGAGTATCGGCGCCGGGATTGGACTGGTACTCGGCATTCTCGTCGCATTCGGGATCAAGACCGCTTTTCCCGCGATCCCTGCATCCACGCCGTTGTCGGCGGTGGTCGCTGCGCTTGCGTCGAGCGCGTTCACGGGAATTCTGTTCGGCATCCTGCCCGCCGCGCGCGCCGCGCGCCTCGATCCCGTCGAAGCGCTGCGATACGAGTAGCGCGCCGCTTACGGGAACCGGGCGCCCGCGCTAGACTCTGCGCATGAACGGCACCGGGGGCGCTCAGCGACAGGAACCATTGAAGGTTGCGGCGATGGTGGTGGGCCTCGCCGTCCTTCTCCTGTTGCTCTGGCACACCCGCAATCTCGTCCTCACGATTTTCCTCGGCGTGCTGTTCGC
>JBDSRC010000201.1:0-5682 GCA_039929505.1 Gemmatimonadaceae bacterium | reverse complement strand
GCGATCCCTACTCCTTCCGCGCGACAAGCATCATCTCCGTCGACGTACGCCGGAGCGGCCGCTCCGTGAATCCATCGAACGCCTCCTCGACCACAAGCCCGGCATCAGCGCAAATCTCAGCCAGCCGCGTCGCCGTGTAGAGCCGGACCCCGTGACGGCGCACCCCCTCCTGCTTCCCGCGCCGCCATGTCGAAGTCACGCTGAGAATCCCGGACAACGGGTCGAACTCGCGCTCCTGCGCGAACAGCGTGTTATCCGATGCCGACCACCAGTCGCGGGGGAGAAACCGCGCCATCACACCATCCCTGCTTCCCCCGTGCCACACCAGCCGCCCTCCGGGCGCCAGCACCCGCGAAAACTCGGCGATCACTCTCGCATCATCCGCGGGGTGCGCGAAGAATCCGAACGACGTGAACAGATTGAGCACAACGTCGAATCGGTTCTTCCAGCGCGCCGGAAGCTTTCGCATATCGCCGCGGATGTAGCGGAGGTTCGGGCCGGTGCCGCGCTTTCGGGCGATCTCGAGCAGATCGGCCGAGTAGTCCACGGCGTCGACATCGTAGCCGGCCTCAGCCAGCAGGTGGGCGTGCCGTCCCTGGCCGCACGGGACATCGAGAACGCGGGCGCCGACCGGCAGCCCCAGCAGATCGACGAGCCGCGCAACTTCGGCGCGAGCTCCCTCGGGGGTGAACAACGGGCCGTACTCGAGCAGGTAGTGGGCGTCAAAGGCGGACTCCCACCACTCGATGCGCTTTTTCAGAAGAACACAGGCTCGCGGTACGCCCCGAAGACGGACTCCATTGCCGCGCGAATCTCGTAGAGCGTGCAGTACGCGCGGGCACAATCGAGAATGAACGGCATGAGATTCCTGTCCGTTGCGGCTGCGGCCTGGAGCGCGGCAAGCCGGGACTCAACCAGCGAACTATCCCTGCGCGCTCGCATCTTTGTCATCCGGTCGCGCTGGTCGCGCTCCATTTCCGCCGAGATCTTGAGGAGCTCGATCTTGAGCTCGGGGTCGTCGGTGACGAAATCGTTGACGCCGACGATGACGCGGCGATGCTGCTCGATCTCCCACTGCTGCCGCGCCGCGGATTCGTTGATCTTGCGCTGAAGCCACCCGGTCTCGAGGCCGCGCACCACGCCGCCGATTTCCTCGATCTGGCGAAAGAGTGATTCCGCCTCGCGTTCCAGCTCAGTCGTCAGCGTTTCGACGTAATGCGATCCGCCCAGGGGATCGATCACGTTCGGGACACCGGTCTCATATGCGAGAACCTGCTGAGTGCGGAGCGCGAGCTGCACCGATTCCTCGGTCGGCAGCGCGAGTGTTTCGTCCATCGAGTTGGTATGGAGCGACTGCGTTCCTCCCAGTACTGCCGCCATCGCCTGGTACGCAACTCGAATCACATTGTTCATCGGCTGCTGTGCGGTGAGCGTCACTCCCGCGGTCTGCGAATGGAACCGCATCACCAGCGATCTCGGATCCCTGGCCCCGTACCGGTCCTTCATGTGGCGCGCCCAGATGCGGCGCGCCGCACGCAGCTTGGCGATCTCCTCGAAGAAATCGTTGTGGATGTCCCAGAAGAACGAGAGCCTTGGCGCGAAGCTGTCCACGTCGAGCCCGCGGGCTATTCCCCGCTCTACGTACGTGAAGCCGTCGGCGAGAGTGAACGCAAGCTCTTGTGCCGCGGTCGCGCCCGCTTCCCTGATGTGGTAACCGGAAATCGAGATCGTATTCCATTGCGGGACGTGCTCGGCGGACCACTCGAAGCAATCGACGATCAGGCGTAACGCAGGCTCGATGGGATAGACCCACGCGTGCTGCGCCATGTACTCTTTCAGAATGTCGTTCTGAATCGTCCCGCGCAGCTTCGTCGAATCGACGCCCTGCTTCTCGGCCGCGGCGATGTAGAAGCAGTAGAGAATGACGGCCGGACCGTTAATGGTCATCGACGTGGAGACCTGGTCGAGCGGAATGCCGTCGAACAGGACTTCCATGTCGGCGAGGCTCGATATCGCGACTCCGCACTTGCCTACTTCGCCTTCCGAGCGCGGATGGTCGGAGTCGTAGCCCATGAGCGTCGGGAAGTCGAATGCGACCGAGAGCCCCGTCTGCCCGTGCGCGAGCAGAAACTTGTAGCGCTCGTTCGTGTCACGCGCGCTGCCGAACCCCGCGAACTGACGCATGGTCCACAACCGGCCGCGATAGCCGGTCGGATGAATTCCCCGGGTGTACGGAAAGAATCCGGGCATGCCCAGGGCTTCAGCATCAGTCTCGGCGGCGTCCAGCGCGGTATAGATCGGGCGCACTTCTTTGGCCGAGTTCGTGAACGCGATCTCGCGGAGCTCACCCTTCTCGTACTTCTTCCGCCACTCGTCGACTTCCTTCCTCAGCAGACGCAGCTCGGCGCTCTGCTCCTCGATGGTCGCGATCAGCTCGCTGTCGTCGGCTTTCTCGGTACGGGGGCTTCTCAGCTTTGTCATGTCTTCTCGTCTCCACGTACGAGCTCGCCGCTCTTACGAAGCAAGCGGTCGGCCACGGCGAATGGTGTGGCCTTTCCTGACTCGACTGAGGGCAGCTGTTCCTCGAGCCAGGCGACGGTGCGTTGATCCTTCCACAGGCGGTCGCTCATCTTCTGCGCGACCACGTCCTTCACCCGCTCGCGCATTCGTTCGAGGCGCCGGGCACGAAGCGTCCCGCTCCGCTCAAGATAGGCGAAGTGCCGGTCCAGCGAGCCGACGATCGTATCGATGCCCTCGTTCTTCACCGCGATGGCGCTCAGGACCGGCGGCGTCCATTCCGAAGCGTTTTCTTCTTTCGCCGCTTCGCGCGCGACTCTCGCTGGATTCGTTCGCTTCAGATCGACCCCGTGGTGCGCTGGAACGTTGCCGAAGCTCACTCCCTTACGGAGGCCGAGCATCAGCTCGACATCGTTGCGAAGCCTGTCAGCCCCGGGGCGGTCCGCTTTGTTGACGACGAACACATCGGCAATCTCCATGACTCCCGCTTTGAGCGTCTGAATGGAATCCCCCGATTCCGGCACCAGCACCAGGACGGTCGAGTCAGCCGTTCGCGCGACGTCCAGCTCCGACTGACCGACTCCGACGGTCTCGATCAACAACCTGTCGAACCCAAATGCGTCGAGGACATCGGCCACTTCACGTGTGGCCGCGGCAAGGCCGCCGAGCGAGCCACGCGTCGCCATCGAGCGGATGAACACGCCTGGATCGAGAGCGACGCTCTCCATGCGAACCCGGTCGCCCAATAACGCGCCACCGGTGAATGGTGAGGTCGGATCCACCGCGATCACCCCAACCCGAAGGCCCGCGTCACGAAAGGTCTTCACCAACAGCGCTGTGATCGTGCTCTTCCCCGCTCCCGGCGGGCCAGTCAACCCAATGCGCCGCGCCCGGCCCGTTCGGGAGTGTAGCGTCGAGAGAATCTCTTCGAACCCATCGCGGTGATTCTCGACGATGCTCACTACCCGAGCCAGCGCGGCCGGCTTCCCCGCATCGAAGTCCGCGAGGAGCTTCTCAGATGACACGGGCGAGAATCCTTTCCTGTTTCCGCCACATTGCCGAATCGCCACGGCCCGCGCCTTCCGGATGCTCGTGCCCGAGGACGTGCAGCGTTCCGTGGACCACCAGCCGCAGCAGCTCCTCACCGGCGGACACACCCTGACGGCGCGCGTTGTCGCGCGCGATCTCGGGACAGATGTAAATGTCCCCAAGTACTGCCCCGACCTTACCGATGCGCCCAAGCCCGAACGAGATCACGTCCGTTGCTCCGTTGTGGCCGAGGTAGCGCCGATTGAGCTCCGACATCGCCGCGCGTCCGACGAAAGTGATCGATATCATCGCATCCCTGACACGCTCCGCTTTCAGCGTTGCAACAGCGGCATCCCTCATGCGCACGCGGGATACGTTCAGCCTGCGAACCGTCGCCGATATGTCGATGGCGTGATGGCCGCGCCGTGGCTTCAGGCTCCCGAATCCTCTGCGTACGCCTTGATGATCTCCCTCACGAGGCGGTGGCGCACCACATCGGCATCCGTGAGATAGTAGAAGCCGATGCCATCGATTCCCGGGAGGATTCGCTCGATCTGGACCAGCCCGGAGTCTTCGCGCTTCGGCAGATCGATCTGTGTCTTGTCACCTGTGATGACGGCTTTTGAGTTAACGCCGAGCCGGGTGAGAAACATCTTCATCTGGGCGTTGGTCGCATTCTGTGCCTCGTCCAGGATTACAAACGCGTCGGCGAGCGTGCGGCCTCTCATGTACGCCAGCGGCGCGATCTCGATCGTGCGCGTCTCGAGCGCCTTCTGCACGCGCTCCTGGGGCATCATGTCCTCGAGCGCGTCATACAGCGGTCGAAGGTACGGATCGACCTTCGCCTGCATGTCGCCGGGGAGGAATCCAAGACTCTCTCCTGCTTCGACGGCCGGGCGAGCGAGGACAATCCGGCGAACTCGCTTCCGCGCCAGCGCATCGACCGCAGCGGCGACCGCGAGATACGTCTTTCCCGTTCCGGCCGGACCGATGCCGACAACAATATCGTTCTCGGCCATCAGCTTCATGTACTCGGCCTGACCGGCGGTCTTCGCCTGAATGATCTTCCGGACTCCCGGCAACACGATGCGGGTGTCGCTGTCCGTCGCGCCTGCTCCGTTTCCATCCCGCGGTGCCTCAATGCTCATGCGGAGCACATCGTCGGCGGTGAGCGGCATCTGCTGTTTTGCCGTATCGATCATGCGCTGCGCGATTGGAATCGCGCGCGCAACCGCGTCGGCTCCACCGCTGATCGCCAGCGTTTCACCGCGCAATGCGACCTTGGCGCCAGTCTGTTTGGCGAGCTCGACAAGGTTCTCGTCGTTGACGCCCGCGAGAGTGAGCATATCCGCCCCTTCGGTCGAGAGGCGCTGGATGGTCGTTTCTTCGGTCACGTCGGGTCCGTTGCTGTCTGGAGATTGAGATCGCGGAGGTCTTCGGCGGGAATGACGGACGGTGCGTCCTCGAACAACGCGCGCGCCGCTGTCGTCTTGGGGAATGCAATCACGTCCCGCAGTGAGCCCGCGCCGGCGAGCATCATCGCTATCCGGTCCATCCCGAACGCGATTCCGCCATGTGGAGGAGCGCCCGCGCTGAGCGCGTCGAGCAGAAATCCGAACCGCTTCTGGGCCGTCTCGTCGTCCACTCCCAGCAGAGCGAGCACACGACGCTGGAGTGCCGGGTCGTTGATTCGAATGCTGCCCCCGCCCAGCTCAGTTCCATTCAGGACGACGTCGTACGCCAGCGCGCGCACCTTCTCCGGCTCGCGATCGAGAAGGTGCAGATCGTCGGGGTTGGGCGACGTAAACGGGTGGTGGACCGAGCTCAGCGTTCCATTCTGCTCGCGAATGAACAGCGGGAAGTCCGTGACCCAGAGGAATGATTGCTTGTTGGAGCCGACAAGGTCGAGGCGTGCCGCTACATCCTGTCGCACCCGGTCGAGGGCGGGATTGCTCACGTGCTCACCCCCAGCAACCATCAGACACAGCGCACCCTCGGCCAGCGCCAGCTTCTCCGCGGCAGCATCGCTCAGGAATTTCGCGGCCGGCCCTTCGATGCCGCTCGCTCCGCGCTTGAGCCTGATGAGTCCTCCAGCGCCGGCCGATTTGGCGATCGCTTCGATTTCATCCACCTGCT
>JBDSRC010000200.1:0-3967 GCA_039929505.1 Gemmatimonadaceae bacterium | reverse complement strand
CGTGGCGCGAGTGAAGGCCGAGACGGGGTATCCGGTCGCCGCCTACCAGGTGAGCGGCGAGTACGCGATGATCTGCGCCGCGGCCGAGCGTGGGTGGATAGACAGGGAGCGCGTGATGATGGAATCGTTGCTCGGGATCAGGAGGGCTGGGGCGGACCTCATCGTTACTTACTTTGCGACGGAGGCGGCGCTCGGGTTAGGAGCTGGAACGGCAACCTAGAGAGACACAGATCCGAGTGGTCAGAGGCGTAGTTGCCGGTTGCGAGGATGGACGACATCTGATTGTTGGGTATCCCTACTGATCAGGGTCGGGTTCGATCCTCGAAGGAGATGCCAGGAGGACGAACCATTGCAGTTCCTGACAACACGCTCGGCAGTGCCTCGCAACCCGGATCTATGCTTCTGTCATCTCGGATCTGTGTCTCTCTATGTTGACCTCCGTTCGGGGTCGCGAAAATAAGGATTGACACTTAGGCCTGGTAGCGTTTAATTAGACCATTAGCTAAGTAACTAATCTTATGAATGATGTCTTCCGTGCGCTATCCGACCCCACCCGCCGTGAGATCCTCGAGCTCCTCCGCTCGGGCCCCCGCACCTCGGGTGAGATCGCCGAAAAATTCACGACCAGCTGGGCGACCGTATCCCGGCACCTGAGCGTGCTCAAGGATGCGGAGCTGATACTCGCCGAGCGCGACGGCCAGCACGTCGTGTACGAGTTGAACACCACCGTCTTTCAGGACGTCGTCGAACACCTCATCAAGTGGCTTGGCCCTGGGAGGAAGAATGCGTAAATGGATCCCGCTGCTGATCGTAGCGGCCGCCCTTATTGCCTCGGCCGTGGTCTATCCCGACCTGCCCGAGCGAATGCCGACCCACTGGAACCTGAACGGCGAGATCGATGGGTGGAGCCCGCGGGCGTGGGGAGCGTGGCTGATCCCCACTCTCATCGCCTTCCTATGGGCGCTGATGCGCTGGCTTCCGTCTATCGACCCCCGCGGAAAGAACTACGTGAAGTTCGGGGGTGCGTTCGAGGGAATCATGCTCGCGGTGATGCTGTTCATGCTACTTGTGCACGGGCTCATGCTGCGCGCCGCCCCGGGATACCCGGTCGCGATGGAGCGCGTGATGCCCGCGGGAATCGGAATTCTGTTCATAGTGATCGGCAATCTCCTTCCGCGCGCCCGACCGAACTGGTTCGTAGGGATCCGTACTCCGTGGACGCTCTCCAGCGACAGAGTCTGGGAAAAGACGCATCGCGTCGGTGGCCGCCTGTTCGTAGCAGGAGGAATCATCCTTTCCCTATCAACGTTCCTCGGCGCGGGCTGGAGTCGCGTGGTTCTCATCGCAGTTGTCGTCGTATGCTCGCTCGGGGCGGTGGTCTACTCCTATGTGGAATGGCGGAAGGAGAAGGGAACGTCGCCGGCTCCAACAAGCTGACATTCAACCCCTCGAGATCAGTGATTCGCATCGGAAGCCACACCGCACCTAGCGTCTCCGTGCTCCTGCTGGGTGCATCTCTGGCGAGCGCCCAGCCAGTTGCTCTCGCCGAGCGAGACACGATCACCGCGGCGCGTATCGATACCGTCGCGCCATCGACCGTAGTCGAGACTTCGTATCCGTTCTCGAGCGGGACTTTGGAACTGCCCGGGACGCTGACGCTGCCGGCGAAGGTGAGCGGGAAGATCCCCGTCGTTCTGATCGTTGCCGGATCCGGGCCCACCGACCGCAACGGAAATTCGGGCGGCCCGCTTCGCGCGCAGAATAATTCGAATCTCTACGCGATCCTGGCGTGGCAGCTGGCCGAGCGCGGCATCGCGTCGGTGCGCTACGACAAGCGAATCATCGGCGACAACCTCACCAGGGTCGATCTGGCGGCGACATCGATCGATGATTTCGTCGGCGATGTGGCGGCGGGAGCCAGAGCGCTCGCGGGCGATGCGCGCTTTTCCCGCGTCGTACTTCTTGGCCACAGCGAGGGCGCGCAGCTCGTGCTGCAGGCGGCGAATCGCGGCGCCGCTGTCGCCGGGATCGTCATGGCTGCTGGTGCGGGGAGGCCAATCAACGTCATCCTGCACGAGCAGATGTCCAAACAATTTCCGGCGGCCGAGATGGTCAAATGGGATTCTGCGTTCGCCCGGTACGCTCGAGGTGAGGAGCCGGGCGACCTTCATCAGGCGCTGCGTCCTCTCCTTCTCCCACAGTACAGGAAGTTCATGCAGGACTGGGTGAAATACATTCCCACCGACGAGATCGCTAAGGTCAAGGTGCCGGTGCTGGTCGTGCAGGGCGGTCGCGACCTGCAGGTGAGCGAGGTTGACGCGCGCGCGCTCAGGGCGGCGCAGCCGGCCGCCGCGCTGATCGTGATTCCAGCGGCCAACCACGTTTTTAGGGCCGCCGCCAGCGATGACCGCATGGCGCAGCTTCGGCTCTACACGGACCCGACGATACCAATCGTCCCCGAGCTCGCTCCCACAATCGCAGACTGGATCAAGGCGTTGCGCTAGTCAGACGGGCACGCCTACAGCGGGGCGATTAACTTGTAGGCTCGCCATGACACCAGCGACAGATGCGTTATAGATCGTTTCCCGGCACCGACCTCAAGGTGAGCGAGGTGGGCTTCGGCACGTGGACTCTTTCCACCGGCTGGTGGGGAGAGAAGACGGACGAAGAAGCGGTTGCGATGATGCGCGATGCGCATGGTCGTTACGGCATCAACTTCTTCGATACTGCCGACACCTATGGCAACGGTCGCGGCGAGCGCCAGCTGGCCGAGGCATTTCGCGGCAAGCGCAACGAGGTCGTTTACTCGACCAAGATCGGTTACGACATCTACGACGCCGCCGCGCAGTCAGTGCGTCGTGGCCAGAGCGAGCTTCCGCAGAAGTTCGACCGCGACTACATGCGCTTCGCGCTCGACAAGTGCCTCGAGCGCCTCGAGACGGACCACATCGATGTGCTCCAGCTCCACAACATCAAGATGGAGCACGTGCGCGACGCCTCGATCTGGAGCGCGCTCCGGGAGATGCAGGAGGAGGGACTCGTCCGGGTGTGGGGCGCCGCGTTCGGTCCGGCGATCGGCTGGCTATACGAGGCGGTGGAGCTTTGTGAGCGCGAGCCGGACGTCGGAACGATCCAGATGATCTGGAACGTGCTCGAGCAGCACCCGGGAACGGCGATGATCGAAGCGGCCCGCGAATCCGCGCCAGACTGCACGTTCAACGTCCGAGTCACCCATGCGTCCGGGATGCTCGAAGGCAGGTACAGCGAAGAGACCGTTTTCCCCGCGAACGACCACCGCCGGCACCGGCCGCGGTCGTGGCTCACCAACGGCCTGAAAAAGATTCGCACCCTCGATTTTCTCACCACCCGCATGACACTCGGACAGGCCGCGCTCAAGTGGCTGCTGACAGAGGAGCGGGTGGTGACGACGCTGCCCAACATCTACGACTACGAGCAGCTGGCTGAATTCGCGGAGGCTCCAGCCAAGCCTGAGCTCACCGACACAGAGTTGCAGCAGGTCTCGGACCTTGCGTATCGCAACTTCGGTGTCGACGAAGAGCCGATGAACTACAAGGGAACCATGGAGCGCGTCACTACGTGATCAATCCGTGGCACGATCTCCCCGCCGGTATCCACCCGCCGGAGGAAGTGACGGCGGTCGTCGAGATTCCGAGCGGCAGCCGCAACAAGTACGAGCTGGACAAGAAGTCCGGATTGATCCGCCTCGACCGGGTTCTCTATTCATCAATGCACTATCCGGGTGATTACGGGTTCATTCCGCGCACCCTTCACGAAGACGGGGATCCACTCGATGTTCTGGTGCGCATCAACGAGCCGACGTTCCCGGGGTGTCAGATCGACTGCCGCCCGCTGGGGGTGCTCAAGATGCTCGACCGCGGAGAGCCCGATGACAAGATCCTGGCGGTGCCGTGTCACGACCCGTACTACCATGGATACTTCGACATTG
>JBDSRC010000199.1:0-4236 GCA_039929505.1 Gemmatimonadaceae bacterium | reverse complement strand
TCGACTTGCGACTGTTCAAGGGTCTCTCGCTCTTTTTCTTCGGGCAGGGGTCGATCATCCGCGATCAGCTCTATCTTCGCCGCGGCAACCTCAGCGATACCGAGCGTCTGCTGCGATTGAGGCAGCTGGCGACCTCGTACAGCTATTTCGCCAACGTCGGTCTGAGCTACAGCTTCGGATCCATCTTCAACAACATCGTGAACTCCCGGTTTGGCGGATCCAGCGGCGGCTTCATGTTCTTCAACTGATTCTGCTGGCGCGGCAATTTATTGACTGGTCTGACTAGCCAGCCCATTAGCGCGTGTCGCTGCTGCACCTGAGGAGTGGGCGTACATCCCCCGGTACTCCCCGTACCAGAATCTCCGGGCGGGAACCAGGTATCCGAAGGTGCTCTTCACCACGACGACACGGGATGACCGCGTTCATCCACGATCACTGGAATGATTCGCCAGCGCCGGAGGGCCTGAGACACCGCTTCCTCGCCTTCTATTCTACGCGGCGCCAGACCTCCGTGATGCTGTCCGTCGCCGAGGAGGTGGCAGTTGGTTCGTCGAAGGCGCTCGCAAGATAGGTATGATACCACCGGTTGCCGTCGATGCGACACGACGCCTTGAGACTCTTGGCCTGCAGCCTTGGGTCGACGAAAAGGTCGATGTTTTCAGTGTGTTTGCTGCCCAGGGCCTGGTAGGTGCCGTACCCGCCCGCGATCTCGAAAAAGCGAGCGCTGTCCAACGCCGTTCGAAGTGGCAGGGTGTCGCGGCGACTGGCAGTCGTCAGCCACATGAAGTGCTTCCTGGTGACGACCTTCACCTGCCGGGCTCCGGTAAACTCGGTTCTCTTTCCAGCCTGGATGGTGGCGACTCTTTCCCATACGCCTTGAACTTTGCACGCTGGAGGGGCGGTGGCGGATGTCGGACGAACCAAGGCAAGCGAGCTTCCAGATACTGCCAATAAAACGAGTGCGGTGGGGAGTCTCTTCATCGTCGTATTCTCTCTGATGGGTGGGAATTGAGGTGCCGACCGAGAGACACTCTATATGCTAACGGCCGGTGCGTAAAGGACAGATGTCGTTCTGATTGGAGTGGTGCGCATTGATGTGACGCAGGAACACGTCTCGCACATGGAGTCGTTCGCGATCTATTTCCCGATGGTGCTGCGCGACGAAGCGGTGATGTGTCTCCACTGGGGTACGACCGCCGTCCCGATACGCATCAAGGCTCAATTCAAGCCGCCACCCTCATAGGGATCTCGTCACTCCTGCGCGGCAAAATCGTAGAGTTACACACCAGCAATCCCGACGCTACCATTCAATGCGCCGGGGTGGCGAAAAGGTAGACGCGAGGGACTTAGAACCCTCGGGAGATAGTCCGTGCGGGTTCGAGTCCCGCCGGCCGCCGCAGCTCTCCGTTCTCGTCGATGTCCGAAAACAGGATTGTGCCCGGATCCCGGCGCTCTGCGTGGCGGGTAGTTACATCGCCTGAGCGATGGCCTTGAACCGGGGTGTATCGCGTATCGAATCGAGATCGCTGTCGTGCTCGAGCCACTCCTTGTGTCCGAACCCCTTGTCGACCGAAGTCTCCAGGCTCGACAGCGCTTCCTCCGACATGCCGAGGAGCGAGTACGCACACGCGATGTTGTACAACATCCCCGAATCCTCGGGGTCGATCGCCAGCGAGCGGCGGATGTAGTCGATTGCCCGATCCCGATCACCGGCCTTTGCCAGAATCGTGGCGCCGAGATTGGTCGCCCTGGCGTCATCGCGGTTGAGCTCGAGCCTTTCCTCTATCAGCTTGAGCGACCGCTGGCGCGCCGTTTCCGCCTCTGCCTCGAGCCCCATGTCGTCGAGCACTGACGACAGGAAATTTGGAGCCAGGAAATCCTCCGGCCGGAGCAGCGACGCCCTCTCGAACATTTTCGCGGCTTCCGCATTCCGCCCCTGCGACTTGAGCCCACGGCCATAGAAATATGCCGCTTCGTAAAGCTTGGGATCGAGCCGCATGGCAGTCTCGAACTCTTTCTCCGCTTCATCGAATTTCTTGGTCAGCGAAACCGCGATGCCGCGCGCGACATGAGCCTCGGCCAGATCCGGCTCAAGCTCCAGCGCCTTGCTGCTGGCGATGTCCGCTTGCCGCAGGTTGAACTCGCGTGCGTCCCAGTATGTGTAAAGTATCGAGCAGGAGTCGGCGACCCCCGCGTAGGCGAGCGCATACTCCGGATCGATCTCGATCGCGCGATTGAACATCTGGCGTGCGTACTCGACGCTTTTGCGGCGCCACTGATGGAAGTACTGCCGCCCGCGGAGATAATAGTCGTACGCCTGCACACTGACCGTTCGCGCCTTTTCGATCGCCTTCTTCTCGCCCTCGCTGAGGATCACGCGCAGGGCTTTCACGATCGCCTGCGAGATGTCGTCCTGGATCGCGAACACATCCTCCAGCTCGCGGTCGTACCGCTCCGACCACAGATGATAGCCGTCAGCCACGTTCACGAGCTGCGCGGTGATGCGGAGCTTGTTGCCCATCTTCCGAACGCTGCCCTCTAGGACGGTTGAAACCTTGAGCTTTCGGCCGATGTCTCCAATGTCCTCGTTCTTTCCCTTGAACGCGAACGACGAAGTGCGGGACGCCACGCGCAGTGACTGGATCTTCGTCAGCGCGTTGATGATCTCCTCGGCCATCCCGTCCGTGAAATACTCATTGTCCGGGTCAGCGCTCATGTTGGCGAAGGGCAGCACCGCCACGGATTTCGCCGCCGATACCGCGGGCTGCGGCATCGTCTGGGTATCCGTAGGTGTGGACAGGCTGGTCGAGCTCAGCGCCTGGGCGAACATCGCGGCGGTGTTGTACCGGCTCGAGGCTTCGGTGGACATCGCCTTGAACAGGGCGCGCTCCACGTTTTCCGGCACACTGCCCCGAAGCTCGCGTATGCGCTTCGGTACCTCCGTGAAGCGCTTTGAGAGGATCGCCTGTGCCGTTGGTCCATTGAACGGGCGCTGGCCCGCGAGCATTTCGTAGAGAACGCAGGCCAGGCTGTATTGGTCGCTTCTGCCATCGAGCTGCGTCTCGCCTGCCGCCTGTTCCGGGCTCACGTACGCGGGAGTGCCCACCATCATCCCCGTCTGCGTGAGCGTCACCGTCTGCGAGCCGGCTGCGCTCACGGCCTTGGCGATGCCGAAGTCCATCACCATCGGCTCGCCCTCGTAGAGCATCACGTTTTCGGGTTTGATGTCGCGGTGGACGACATTCTGACGGTGGGCATAGTCGAGCGCCGACGCGACCGCCCGCGCATGGTGAATTGCCTCGTCGATCGGGAGCTGCTGCTGGCGGTCGAGTCTCTCGCGAAGGGACTCGCCCTCGACGTAAGGCATCACATAGTAAAGAAGGCCCTCGATTTCACCCGAATCGAAGAGCGGCAGGATGTGCGGATGATTGAGCCGGGCGGCGACCCTGATCTCACGGAGGAACCGGTCGGGGCCGAGCGAGGCCGCCAGCTCCGGGTGCAGCACCTTTAGCGCGACCACGCGGTCGTGCTTGGAGTCCTGCGCGAGATAGACCGTGGCCATCCCGCCACGCCCCAGCTCGCGATCGACGGTGTAGGTCGGCGCGAGGACTTCGCGGATGCGCTGGATTGGGAGTGTCACATGAGGGAGGGACTGTCTGCCGAATTCCTGGAACGCCGTGTCGGGCTGCGACCAATGTAGGGAGGCGGTGAAGATCCGTCCAGAAAGCGGGCAGACAAGTTTTATCCTTGACACCGAAGCGTTGTAGCTTCTGCCGGCCCACCCACAACGAGGACACAATGCAGACACGCATCCCACTAGCCGCGCTGGCTCTCATGCCTTGCGCGTCCCCGGCCCTTACTCAGCCAGGGTCTCCCAACACAACTCCGGGGACAGTAACCAGGGTAATTCTGGTTCGCATCACACCCGGACACGCCGATCAGTTCTGGGCAGACGTCCGTCAGCACCAGAACCAGTCGTGGACGAACAGAAGCGCCAGGGAATTCTGACCAACTACACGGTTGGGACGAAGTCGACACTGGACAACCCGGACGACTGGAACGTCGTTTTCACTCTGACCTACCGCCGAGTCCAGAAGTTGGGACACCGCCGTCCAAGAAGCTGTAGCGCTGAAACCAGCTTACCCGGCGGATATCCTTTGTGCGGTAAACGGTTTCCCAGTGCGTCTCAGGATCCATACGCGTCCCGGCTGTCAACTCAAACGCTGATGGCCCCGG
>JBDSRC010000198.1:0-7002 GCA_039929505.1 Gemmatimonadaceae bacterium | reverse complement strand
AGGCAAATGCGGAAGTCCTCCAGGCGATGCTGGAGCTGTATCTGCTGCAGCGGGATACGGGCGCGGCGATCGCGACCTCCGACCGGTTCGCGCGCGAGTATTCCCCCACCGCCAAGGCGTGGAACGGCCGGGGAGTGGCGCTTCAACTCGAGGGCAGGCACGCCGAGGCCGAGGACGCGTACACGCGCGCGCTCGATCTCGATCCGGCGTACCCGTTCTCGCACAACAACATCGGCGTGCTGCTCTGGAACAAGGATGACACCACGGGAGCGATCAACGCATTCCGCCGCGCGCTGCAGGCGGCCGCGGCACCAGTGGAGGCGCGACTCAACCTGGCCCTTGGATTGTTCAAGCGTAAGCACACGGAGCTGGCGCTCGACGCATACCGCCAGGTGCTCACCGCCGCTCCGGAGCATCCCGTTGCCTGGAATGGAATCGGCCTGATCCTGGTGGAGCTGGGCAAACATGCGGAAGCGAGAAACGCGTTCGCGCGCGCGATCCAGTCCGATCCCGACTTTGCCGAAGCGCACTACAATCTGAGCTTCACGCTCTCGAATCTCGGTGATTTCACGGCGGCGCTCCGTGAGACGAAGCGGGCACTGTCGCTCGATCCGATGTACACGCCACAAAAGCTCGCCCTGGCGATCGAGCTGCCGCACGAAGAAATACGGCTGACCGTGGCCCCGCCGATCACCGAATCGAGCGAGCCGGTCGATCAGGTCGCCGACTTTCATTTCGACCCTTCGATGATCGAGCAGCTGTTCGCGCAGCAGCCGGCACGGGTCGAGACCGCGGGAGAAGATCCTCTCGCCAGCTTCACGCTGGCGAGAGACTTCATCACCAAGGGACTCTACGAGCGCGCGCAGGCCGAAATCGCGCGGGCGCTCGCGCGAGGTGGCGACAAGGTTCTGGGTCTGGTCCTTGCCGGCGATTCGTTCGCGGCGCAGGGACTCCACGGCGAGGCGCTCGAGCGCTATCGTCGCGCGCTTACTCTCGAGGCAGCGAACTCATTTGCGCGGCAGGGTGCGGCCCGCTCACTGCTCGCGCTCGGACGCGCGGACGAGGCGCGGCCGTTCGCCGAGGCATTGGTCGAGGCCGGAAGCACTGATGTGAATCTGCTGCTCCTGGCGGCGGAAGCGCGGGTGGCGTCGCTCGACAAACCGGGTGCGCGGGAGATTCTGCACGCGCTCAAGTCGAGTCACGGCCGCAACGCGAACGTCCTCAAGCGGGTTGGCGACCTTTACAGCGCGCTCGGCGATTCAGGTGAAGCGATTGCATCGTATCGTGCGAGCCTGTCCGTTGACGAGCGACAGGCGGAGACCCGCGTTGCTCTCGGCCGCCTGTTATCCCGCGCCGGCGACGACAACGGCGCGATCAGGGAGCTGGAGTCGGTGCTGGTGATCTCGCCCAATCACGACGCGGCGGTGGTGGAGCTGGTCGGACCCTACAGGCGGAGCGGCCGGTCGAGGAGCGCACTGCCGCGGATCGTCTCGCTGATTCGAAGAGATGTCTATCATTTCGACGCGTTGATTTCCCTCGGAGAGATACTCGTCGATCTCGCGCGCGAGAGCGACGCGTTGCGCGCATTCGAGCGAGTGCTGCGATTCGATCCCAATCATTCCGAAGCGCTGCGCTACAGCGCGCTCCTGCAGCGAGGGCGCCGCTAATGGCAATCGAAGGACCGCTTCGCGAGCTCGGCATCCACGATGTCTTCCAGCTCCTCGATCTGAGCAGGAAGTCGGGAACGCTGCGCGTGCACTCACCCGAGCGCAACAACGAGGGCAGCGTCTACTTCGACGCGGGTACCATCGTCGCGGCGACGATGAAGAGTAATCCGCACCTGCTGGGAACGATTCTCGAGCGCTCAGGGAAGGCGACACCCGCGGATCTTGCCAGGGCAACGGCGATGCAGCGCGCCGGCGACCAGCGCAGAGTCGGTGAGATACTGGTCGCCCACGGCATTGTCACGCCGCGCGACATCGACCGCTTCATGCGGCAGCAGATCGAGACGGTGGTATTCGACCTGATGTCGTGGTCGGAGGGATTCTTCTCGTTCACCGAGGAACCGCCGCGGCCCATTCGGAAGGACATCGCGGTCAGAGTGAGCACCGAATCGCTGCTGATGGAAGGCGCCCGCCGCATCGACGAGTGGTCGCGGATGGCGGATCGCATTCCCGACGCTGGCGTGGTGCCGCGGCTCGCACCGCTCGACGACGGGCCGGAGTCCTTCATCGATCTTTTGCCGAGGGAATGGGAGGTACTGACGGTGATAGACGGCGAGCGCAATCTCCACGACATCGGCCGCGCTCTCGTGCTGCCGGACTTCGAGGTCGCCAAGATCATCTACGGAATGCTGAGCACCGGCCTGATCGACGTCGGGCCGTCCTATTCCCCGACTTCCCATGCCTGACGCCGCACGCAACCTCTTTGCGGCCGCTATCGGCGAGACCGAGCAAACGGCGCTGCTGCTGGATGCCGCCGGCGCGCCGCTCGCCGGCAGCTACATCGACGCGCGCGGGCGGGACATCGCCGGCGAGATCGGCGCCGCGCTCAGTGGCGTGAGCAGCGAGGTCTCCCGCGCGATGCGGCACTTGTCGATCGGCGCCTGGACCGCAGTCGTAGTCGAGACGGATGCGGCAATCATCGCGCTGGCGCCGGCGACGGGAGAAGCGGTGGTTCTTCTCGCCGCTTCCTCAACAGTCCCACTCGGACTCGTGCGGCGAGTGCTGACTCGCTCCGTTGCCCTCGCGATCAACTGGATGGAGGGACGCGCGTGAAGGCGCCCGCTGAAGTGGTCGCTACTCTGTCGCATGTGCCCGGAGTTGCCGCGGCAATCGTGGTCAGCGCTGCCGACGGACTGATCATAGAAGCGAGCCCGATCAAGGGGGCGACCGCGGGCGCGCCCGACCCCAGAAAGCACACCGCCGCGCTCGCGGCCTATCTTTACTCGAAAATCAGCCGCGCCTCGCATGCGGCTCGCCTCGGAACGCCGTCGTTCATGCGGCTCGAAGCCGAGCGTGGAAATATCTGCGTAGTGGGGTCCAATGACGTCGTCGTCGTTACGATCGTCACCCCGGAAGCCAACCTTGGACGCGTGAGACTCGACATGATGCAGGCTGCCCGGGAGAAGCCATGACCGATCCGACTGTAGTCGAGCCGTGGGTGGCGGCTCCGCTCAAGAGACTGGCCGAAGACGCGCGCCTGATCTCAGGTGTGCTGCTTCATCCCAGCGGCAGGGCGGTGGGCCAGTTCGGGTTCTCCAAAGCCGCGGACGTGATGTCGATCTGCGCCCTGACGTCGGCGATCAACGCGTCGTCGCGCGAGCTCGGACGCCAGCTCTATGGAAAACCGTTCTACGAGATGCACCACGCCGGCGGTGACCGCCAGGTATTCATGGCGCGGTGCATGGCCGGAGAGCAGGAATTCCTTTTCGTTGGAGTATTCGACCGCGAGAGCTCGCTCGGCATGGTTGAGATCTACTTCGGCGAGTTTCAGAAATCGCTCGAAAAGCTCAGACCGCATACTGAGCCGACGAAGCCGCTGCCCGCCGGTGATTTCGAAGGCGAGCTGAACCGAAGCCTCGATTCGCTCTTCGGCCCGATCGGCTGATCCGCAATGTCAGTCGTCAACTACAGCACCCGCGAGATTACGTGCAAGATCGTCTACTATGGACCTGGGCGATCGGGAAAGACGACCAACCTGCAGCACATCTATTCGCAGCTTCCCGAAGAGAGAAAAGGCAAGATGGTCTCGCTCGCAACCGAGACCGATAGAACTCTCTTCTTCGATTTCCTCCCCCTCGACCTCGGCAACATCTCGGGATTCAACACCCGGTTCCAGCTTTATACGGTTCCCGGGCAGGTGTACTACGCCGCGACGAGAAAGCTCGTGCTCCAGGGTGTGGACGGGGTGGTGTTCGTCGCCGACAGCCAGTCGCGCCAGCTAGCCGAGAACATCGAGAGCCTTCAGGATCTCCACGAGAACCTCGCCGACGACGGGTTCGATCCGCGCACGATGCCGCTCGTGATGCAGTACAACAAACGCGACCTTCCGGCGGAAGAGATAAGTCCGCTCGAAGAGCTCGACAACAAGCTGAACTTTCGTGGCGTCCCGCATTTTCCGGCCAACGCGATCTCGGGCGGTGGCGTGTTCGAGTGCCTGCGCAGCATTGCTTCCATCGTGCTTGCCCGTTTGAGCGCGCCGGCCGCGAAAGGATAGCGCCCGAATGGCCGCCGACGAGAAAGACGAAGGCGCTGAGTTCGCCGATTTCATGGCGGACATCAGCCAGGAGATCTCCGAGCGCGTGGAATCGCTGGACGCGGCCCTGCCGGCACCCGCTCCGCCGCTGGCGAGGAAAGTCGCGACTCCGTCGCCCTCGTCCGACGCTGGCATGATCCTCGACTGGGACAACGTCGCCGAACGCATGATCGAGGAAATGCTCTAGTGGCAATCAAGGGCAGTCTCAAGGAGGCGAGCCTCCCCGACGTGCTGCAGCTCCTGTCGATGGGGAAGAAGACGGGATGCCTTGGGCTCTCGTTCCACGACAGCTTCGGCTCGATCTATTTCGAGAGCGGACGGATCTGTCACGCGTCGATCGTGAACCGGCCGCTCGACACTGAGAACGCCGTCTACAGTCTTTTCACGTGGACGAGCGGCACCTTCAACTTCGAGGCTGGTGTCGAGCCGGAGCCTGGCGCGCAGCTCGTGTCGGTCGATCCACAGTCGCTCCTGCTGGAAGGGGCGCGCCGGGTGGACGAATGGTCGCTGATCGAGAAGAAGATTCCGAGCTTCGATCTCGTGTACAGCATCGACCGGCCGCGGCTCACGATAAACCGGGACAAGCTGACGGCCGAACAGGAAGCGCTGCTCCCGCTGATCGACGGACACCGCGACATCAACGGCCTCATTCGCGATTCCGGGCTCGGCGAATTCGAAGTCGGAAAGGCGCTCTACGGACTGCTCAACGCATCGTTCCTGCTTCCGGTTGGCCGGAAGAGAACGACGCCGACCCTTCCGCGGAATGCCACACCATCGGAGCGTCGCGAGCTCGCCAGCGCGCTCTACCGCGCCGGGATGCACGATGAAGCGGACCGCGAATTTCGCGCACTGATCGAGGAGGTTCCGGATTCCATCGCCTCGTTTTTCCTCGGGTTGATAGCGCTGCGACGCGGCGAATGGGCCGCCGCGGTGAACGCCTTCATGACCGCGGCGCCGAATGCGCCGAGCAAGACCGCGCTGTTGCACAACCTCTCTTTGGCGTACGAGCGCCTCGGACAGCTGGAGAAGGCACGTCTCGTCACCGAGCGCGCTCTCGCCGCGGGCGGCAGCGAGCATCCGCTCATCCAGCTTCAGGCGGCCGTCGTCGCGCTGCACGGGCGTGATTATCAGACGGCGAAGATCGCCCTCAGCGAGGCGCGAGGACTCTGGCCGGGCAATCCCCCGCCGGTGTGGTTTCACTACGCCGCGCGGCTGGCGAAGCTGACCGACGATCCGGATCGCGAGATGCTGCTGCTGGGCGGGGCGACGGAGACACACCCTGAGTCTCCAATACTCCTCAACAACCTCGCTGCGGCGTGCATCGAACGCGGCGACTATGATGAGGCGCGCGCTGCCGCCGAGAAGGGGATAGCCGTCGCGCCCGAGTTGCCTCAGCTCAGGCGGACCCTCGCGGCAGCGCTCGAAGGAATGGCGGCGAAGCGGCGCGAACGGAGCGCACAGTCGGCAAATCGCTCCTGAAGGGCCGCGGTGTGAGCGACTCTTCTGACGCGGACTTCCGCGCGCTAATGGACAAGATCACCCGGGATCGGGGGTTCAGGTGTTCGAGCTACAAGGACAAATGCCTGCGGCGGCGCGTCGCGGTACGCATGCGCGCCAAAGGAACAGCATCCTACTCGGATTACGCGGACATCCTCGACGCGGACGTGCACGAGTACGACCGGCTGCACCGCGCGCTGACAATCAACGTCACCAAGTTCTTTCGGAACTGGGACGCCTATGCCGTGCTCGAGCAGCGCGTCGTTCCTCAGCTTTGGGAGGGGACCGATGACGCGCTACGGATCTGGAGCGCGGGCTGCTCTTCGGGTGAAGAGGCGTATTCCCTCGGAATCCTCATGCACCAGCACGCGGAGACGACTGGCGAGCTCGAGCGCCTCGACTCCGTCTCGATCGTCGGAACCGACATTGACGGCCACTGCGTCGGCGACGCCGAGCGCGCATTCTACGCGGACGCTGCGCTCGGCGATACGCCGCTGGCCCTCCGCGCAAAATACTTCCATGCAGACGGGGGCTTGCACACGGTCATCCCCGAAGTGAAGCGCCTGGTGAAGTTCGAGCAGGCCGATCTGCTGCAGGCGCCGCCCCCGTTCGAGCGTGCGCACCTCATTCTCTGCCGGAACGTCATCATTTATTTCGAGCGGCAAGCGCAGGAAGCTCTCCTCCGCGAATTTCACCGAGTGCTCGCTCCGGGCGGATTTCTCGTGCTCGGGAAGGTCGAAACCCTGCTTGGCGGCATCCGTGGCCTCTTCTCGCCCGTGAATGCGCGCGAGCGGGTTTTTCGGAAGCTGTAGCGGACGCCGGATGTCTGACCGCATTCCAACCGTCCTCGTCGTCGACGACAGCGCTTTCATGCGCAAGCTGATCGCCGAGCTGATCGAGCTGGACGGCACGTTCAAGGTGATCGGTTCAGCTGCAGATGGGCTCGAAGCGCTGGCGATGATTCGCTCGCTGTCGCCCGACATCGTGACGCTCGATATCGACATGCCGCGGCTCGATGGACTGCACGCGCTCGAGCAGATAATGACGGAAATGCCGCGGCCGGTGGTGATGCTGAGCGCGGCCGGGTCGGAGCGGGGGCAGGAGATGACACTGCGCGCGCTCGAGCGCGGAGCCGTCGATTTCGTGCGCAAGCCGTCCGGTCCGGTCAGCATCGACCTGGTCACGGTGCGCTCAGAACTGGTGGCGGCTCTCAACGCCGCGCGAGCGATGAATCTGTCGGGAGTGCGC
>JBDSRC010000197.1:0-3448 GCA_039929505.1 Gemmatimonadaceae bacterium | reverse complement strand
GGTTGTACCGGGAGATCCAGGAGATCGCGGTCCGTGACCAGCCGTATATCTGGCTCGTGGAAACGCTCAACACTCGGGCGTACAGCACTCGCTGCAGCGGGTTCGGAACATCGCCCCACTTCGCGGCGACAGCGAGCTGTAAAGAGTGAACACCCACTACTTCGTTCGGCGATTGATTCAGGTTGTGCCCACGGTTCTGGGCATCGTGCTGATAGCATTTCTGCTGATTCATCTGGCGCCGGGAGACCCGGTGGTGGCGTTGGCGGGCGAGCACGGGGACGCCGAATACTACGCCGACATGCGCCAGCGCTTCGGGCTCGATCGGCCGTTGCCGGAGCAGCTGGGGACATATTTCGCGCGCGTTGCGGCGGGCGATCTCGGAGTCTCCTACGTGCACGGGCGGAGCACGGCTGCTGTGATAATGGAGCGCGTTCCGGCGACGTTGCTGCTAACCGGAACGGCGATGTTGATCGCCGTGGTCGTTTCCGTACCGCTGGGGGCGATTGCTGCTCGGCGGGCTGGCGGGAGCCCGGATCTCGGCATCAGCTCACTCGCGCTCCTGCTTTATTCCGCACCGGTCTTCTGGGTCGGGCAGCTTGCGATAATTGTCGCGGCGCTCGAGTTGGGAATTTTCCCCGTTCAGGGGATGACCTCGGCCGGGAGCACGGCGACGGGATGGGCCCGCGCACTGGAAGTTGCCCGTCATCTCGCCTTGCCGGCTCTTGTGCTGGCATCGCAGGAGCTGGCAGTGCTCGTCCGGCTGACGCGCAGCGGGTTGATCGACGAGCTGGCGCGCGATCATGTGCGGACAGCTCGTGCGAAGGGCGTCAGCGAACGCGGCGTGATCGTTCGTCATGCAATGCCGCGCGCTCTCATGCCGGCCGTCACCGTCATCGGCGCACGGGCGGGGCAGCTGATTGCCGGAGCTGCCGTCGTCGAGATCGTGTTCGGTTGGCCGGGAATAGGGCGGCTTTTGGTGACGTCATTGCAAACCCGCGACACGCCGGTGCTGCTCGGCCTTTTCACTGTGATCTCATTCGCCGTTGTCATCGCCAACCTCGTGACCGACCTCGTCCATGCCGCCATCGATCCGCGCATCCGCCTCGGCTGAGCTGGCACCCGCCGGCGCGCTGCCCTCGGGAGCATTCCGACTCTCGACCACGCTCATCGCGGTCGCGAGGCGGCCCGCCGGAATGATCGGGCTCGCTTGCATGTCTGCGATACTCGTGATGGCGGTCCTGGCGCCCTCGCTCGCCACTGCGGATCCGTTCTCGCTCTCAGGTGCGCCGCTCGCTCCTCCATCTTCCGCCCACGTCATGGGGACCGACGCTCTGGGGAGAGACGTTTTCAGCGGGGTCGTCTATGGCACCCGCACGTCGCTCCTCATTGCGACAGCAGTTGCGCTACTCGCTTTCGTTTGCGGTGTGTCCGTCGGAATGGTGGCAGGCTCCGTGGGTGGACTGGTGGACGACCTGCTCATGAGGGCGACCGAATTATTTCAGGTTCTGCCGCGCTTCTTTCTCGTCGCGGTGGCGATTGCACTTTTTGGTCCGGGCATCGACCGGGTCGTTCTGACTCTCGGGCTCACGTCGTGGCCCGTGCTCGCGCGCGTCGTGCGCGGAGAGGTCGTCACGCTGCGGAATCTCGAATTCGTGCTGGCGACTCAGGCACTCGGGGCGTCTCGTCGGCACGTTCTCCGCCGCGTCCTGCTTCCACATGTGATGCCGAGCGTGCTCGTGCTCGTGGGGTTGATGTTTGGCCAGGTGTTGCTAATTGAAGCGAGCCTTGGCTTCCTCGGGCTCGGGGATCCGAACACGGTCACATGGGGAATGCTCGCGGGCCAAGCGCAGGGCTATTTGCGAACGGCGTGGTGGCTCGCCCTTTTTCCGGGACTGGCGATTACGATCACGGTGCTCGGCGTGAACCTTCTTGCAGACGGGCTCTCGTCAACTCTACAACCCCGTTAGAAGTGGCCCTCAGCGGTTGCGTGTCACAACTGCGGGCTTCGACGTCCAGGGTGCTTTGAGTATGTAGAGGCCCGAATTCACGTCGCTGATCACTACGTGTTCCCGCACACGCCCACCCTTTTTCTGAGGCGTCGTCAAAAGGCCAACGCTCACCACATACGCTTTCGCGGGGAGAACTCCGGTGGGGTCCGCGACATCGGGTGGGACGAACGAGGCTACTTCGCGAGGCGCTCCCGCGGAGAGATCGAGCACGCGCACGCCGTCCGAGTTCCACGGCACGGCCGCCATGCTCCCGCGAACGGCAGCGCGTTGGGGCGAGAGCACGCTGAGGTCCACGGGGGGAAAAACCTGTGAGCGTGGGGTCCGATACACTCCGAGCTCCCGCGGAAGCGCGGGGTCGGTGACATCCAGGACACGTAGCGCGCCCCACTCACCGGCAACGTCGCGCATGGTTGCGATTACAGTCGCCCCCGCGGTGCACCGCCCCTTGTCGACCGCCGGACACAGAGCGGTGCGCAGCGAATCGCCGTCCGCTTTGTCGATCATGATCACTGGGATCGAAACTCCGTCGGGGTCACCGTCCGGGGAGAAAGCTTCGGGCGCGGTGGTACTGGTCTGCAGCACTATGACGGCGATGGCGCCCGCCGCCTGTGCGGCCTTGACGCGCTGTGCCATTGAACAACCTGGTCCGGTAGCGATTCCCGGTTGAGTCGGCTGGCGGCCGCGGTCGACGAGGGCGATGCTACCGGCCGCGTCCATGAGATAGGCGTCGGCCGGAACCTTCGGAGCGGCGCCGTGCGTCATCGCCATATCGGAGTGCATGTCTCCAGCGGTGCCACCGGCGGGACAGCCGCGGCCGATGTAGGCGAGCGCTCCCCGCAGCGCACCACCCGGTTGACGGTAAAGTTGTGCCTTGTTCAGCCGGTCATAGAGGGTGAAGACGGCTTCGCAGCCAAACTTCGCGCCGGCGACGGCCGCTGGACCGTCGACTTCCAGGGTGGTCATCGGTCCGATGAAATCTGCTTCCGAGATCAGCGCCAGATCCCGCCCTCCAACATGCGCGGCAGCAACGTACGCGGCGCTGCCCTCGAAGCGGCGGTCCTTGGGATAACTGAACTGTCCCAGCTTGACCGGCGAACCCGACGCGGTGAGGTCGACGACGAACATGCCGCCGTCGTAGAACGCCAGCATTGCGCGCGTTCCATTGTGCGAAAACCCGGCCCCGTGTCCGGCGCTGAAAGGCCGGCATCCGTTCGTCGAGAAAATGGGAGTGCCCGCCGGTGGAAACGCGCCCACCTGAGTTGGACGGCGTGGATCCGTCACGTCGACGACGCGGAAATCTCCGGACGGAAATTTTCCCGCCGAAGCGCCGGGCTCGATGGACAGAGAGAAGACACGCCCATCGGCGCGCTGAATGAGCGAGACCGAGTGCTGTGACGAGGCGCAGCGGTCGCCGCTTTTCGCCGGTGGTGCGCCGCACT
>JBDSRC010000196.1:0-6090 GCA_039929505.1 Gemmatimonadaceae bacterium | reverse complement strand
TCCGTCGATGTGCGATTCAACGCGAAATAGCCGCCTACGAGCAGAAGGAGGAGAATGGGAACGGCAATGAGAACGGCTTTCGGAATCTTCGGCCATTTGCGTCCGCCCGTCTCCGCCGCGGCCAGCGCGTGCTCGATGTTTCGTGGCCCGACGCCGCCGGTGGTGTACGCCGGTGGCGGTTGCTCGATCGTAGGTGGACGCCCGGAAGATGCTCTTGAGCCGATCGCCGGCGGAGGCCGGTGTCCGCCCGGTGGTGGTGGCGCGTACGGCGACACTGGCTGCTGGGCGTGCCGCGGAGTATAGGCCGACTGCAGGGGACTCGTTGGAGTCGCGCGCGGTACCGGCGCACTGCCCGTCAGCGCCGATTCCAGCGCCCTGAAACCCTCGACGGCCGCGTCTCCATCGGGCTGAGTCGGAGTATAGGTGGTGCGGTTCGCGCGGTCGCGCGCGGCAAGAAACTCGAGCAACGAGTGCGCCTGCTGAAGCGAGATCAGCTCGCTCTGCCGCGCTGCCCGAATGAGCTGCTGCCCGCCGAGGGTCGAGCCGCCGACGAACGCGCGGAGCGAGCTCTCGACGCCCGTCCAGAGGTCGATGATGTCCGCGGCGAGATCTTCCGCGCCGCGTGGGGTCTCGAAATGTGCAAGTACGGGGCGAACGCCGTTGAGGGCGGCGAGAGCCCCCGAGCTCGCCGGGGTCACCTTAGGATGCGCAACAGTCCTGCGTCGGCCCGACGACGAATGAAGCTCTCGGCGTCCTGCTCCGGTTTTGGATTCTCATCGAGGCATTTCGCTTCACGCATCTTGTCCACGATCTCCTCCCATGTTCCCTCGAATGTGTTGCCGTTGCCGAGGGTTATCCGGTGCGACTCGGGAGTTGATTTTACATCGGCAAAGCCGGAGAGCAAGGCTCCGAACAGCTCAAGCTGCCCTTTTGCCTCCGTTTGTGCCGAGTCCGTCGCCTTGGCTTCGATCTCGGCGAGCATCTCATCGATGTCGTCCAGCTCGCCCGAAAGGTCGCGGAGACGATCTTCCCAGGGACGCAGCTCGGGATCGGTGTCGCGCAGGCGATAAATCATCTTCTTCAGCTCGATCAGCCTCCAGATGCCCAGCTCGTCCCAGTGGTCGTCGGGCGTGGAGCGGTCGAGATGATAAAGCGCGGCTTCGTAGTCACCGCGATCATAGAAGATGTTGCCGAGGTAGATTCGCGCCTCGGTGTGGTCCGGATCCATCTGCAGCGCCCGGCGCAGAGTCGCGATCGCGGACTCATCGTTTCCCAGACGGTGCTCGGCGTAGCCGATGCAGGAGATCGCTTCCGCGGCGTCGGGGGTTTGCTGTGCCGCGATCTCGAAGAATTGCTTCGACTCCTCGATCAGACCTTCGCGAAACAACGCGCGTCCGATCTGGAGCATCAGCTCAACGTCGTCCTGGTAGCCGAGCTCGAGGGTGTGCTGGAAGCTCTTTAGCGCTCTCGCCTGCTGGCCGAACTTGAGCAGCGTCTCACCAAATCCCGCGAGTGCATCCTCGTGATCGGGGTCGAGCACGAGCGCTTCCTCGAAGCTGCGGCGCGCCCAGGCGTATTCCTCGCGCGCGTGGTAGGCGTAGCCAACCCCAATATGGAGCTCTACCGAGTTCGGGTAGAGGCCAAGTCCTTCCTTGAGTACGTCCAGAGCTTCGTCATACTGGCCTTCATTGTACAGCTGATGGGCTCTCTCGTCGTACTCTTCAGAACTCAAAAAAGGTGTTGGCATGACGACGCACCCTCCGAGGAGTCGAGTATGAATCTATTGTACTCTTTAGACACTACGATGTTCAAGGGAGTAACATCCCGCGGGTGGCTGTTCAGGTGACCACCGCCGTTGTTTCCGAGAAACGCTGCCAGCTTCCGCTCTCGAGGGACCTTGCGATTTCGGAGACGACCGCTTCGACTTCCTCGTCGAGAGTGAAGAAGTGGGGGGCAATCCTGATGCCCGCGCCGACGCGGTAGTCGACCAGCACGTCGTGGGACAGCAGATCCTGCGTCACTTCGTATCCGTGCGGGACCTCCAGCGCCACGGTTCCGCCTCGCCGCGCGGGATCGCGCGGCGCCTTCACCGCGAAGCCATGCTCGTCGGCGAGCTCGATGATACGCGACGTCAACGTCGTGCTTCGCGCTCGAATGAGTCCGATTCCGGCTCGCCGGAGCAGCTTCGGTCCCTCGGCCGCCGCATAGAGAGCCGGAATCACCGGCGTGCCGTTCAGCCAGCGGAACGCGCCGGTAGTGTACTCCATGGTATCCTCGAACGCGAAAGGCCTCGCGTGTGCCTGCCAGCCTGTGAGCGCCGGCTTAAGCTGGTCGCGAACGGTGGGGCTCACATAGAGGAAGCAGGCGCCCGGACCACCACACAGCCACTTGAGAACGCCGCCGGTAAGGAAGTCGACCTTGCTTCGTTTCACGTCGATCGGAACGATGCCGACGCCGTGAAAGGAGTCGAGCGACACCAGCGCGCCCATCTTATGCGCGCGATCGCAGATTGCGTCGGCGTCCATCAGGAATGCGCTCTTGAACAGCACGTGCGACACCGCGACGAGGCGCGTTCTCTCATCGATCGCCGCCAACAGCTTCTCGAGATCGATCGTCAACCCATCGTCCGACTTGACGACTACGACTCTCGCCCCCAGTCGCCCCGCCATCTCCTCATAAGCGTAGCGAACGGATGGAAAATCGAGGTCGGTCATTACGACCGTGTCCCGACCCTTGGGAAAATCGATGGCGGAGAGGACGGCCGTCTGAGCGATGGTGACGTTGGGCATCATTACGATCTCGCCTTTGTCCGCGTTGATGAGCGGCGCGATCTCGTTGCCGACTTCGACGGGAAGCTCCCACCACCCGCGATTCCACGCCTTGACCCCGAGATCGCCCCAGTCGCGCGCGTATTCGGCGAGCTTGTCCGGGACGGAGCGCGGCATCGGGCCAAGCGAATTCGAAACCAGGTACGTTGTTTTCGCGAGGATGGGGAACTCTTCGCGGAAATCCTGCAGCAGGCGGGTGTGATGCATGTCAGTACATTATAGTCACTTCGACATGACCGGAGCATGAGCCGCAAGACACCAACCAAAGTTCCCAAAAGGCGTACTCCCGTACCGAAGCTTCGCCGCGCTCGCGCCAAGATCGCGCTGGTCCTGGGCGGCGGCGGGCTCAAGGGATTCGCTCACATTGGCGTGATCAAGGCGCTCGAGGAGCTCAAGATCGACCCAACCGTCATCGCCGGGACGAGCATCGGAGCTCTCATTGCGGCGGCGTACGGCGGGGGGATGCCGGTGACCGAGATGATGGAGCGCGCGCGGAAGCTCCAGAGGCGCGATCTCTTCCGGATCAATCGCATGGGGATGTTGCTCGAGCGGACGAGATCGCCTTCCATCTATCTGGAAGCACCGCTCCGCGCGGTGGTGGAGAGCGTCGTTCCCAAAAAGGCCTTTCACGAGCTGAAGAAGCGTGTGCTCGTGAACACGGTCGACATCCAGCGCGGGACGCAGCTGGTGTGGGGCCTGCACGGTCTGCGCGACGCGAGTGTCGCCGACGCCGTGTACGCTTCGTGCGCGCTGCCTGGATTCTTTCCGCCGGGTGTGATCGACCGGCGCCATTGCGTTGACGGGGGTGTCATCGACAACCTGCCGGTCTCGGTCGCGAGCCTCGGGATGGACATCGTGCTTGCCGTCGACACCGGCTCGAGCGATGTCGTACCCGAGAACGACATCGCCGTCCACGGCTTCACGTCCATCTACATGCGCGCGGCGACGACCATGATGCACGCGCTCCAGCTCGCGCCATTTGCCGCCTGGAGAAAGCCTCCGATGATCCTGATTCGGCCGAAGGTCTCGCACATCGGCTGGTTCAGCTTCTCGCACACCGACGAGGTGATCGAGGCGGGGTACACCGCGGCAATGGAGGCCCTTTCCAATTTCCAGGAGTGCGTGGAAGGCAGCGGCGTTTATCCGCGCCGCTCGATGGAGATCGTCGTCGATCCGGACAAGTGCATCGGGTGCGAGCTGTGCGTTGCCCTCGCCCCCGGCCTGATGGCGATGGATGGAAGACAGAAGGCATATCCGGTAACGCCGATCGTCGAGTGGTCGCCGGCGGACGGTGATTTCGTTCACCATTGCCCGACGTACGCGATCGAAGTGACGCGCCTCCAGACGCCCAGCAGGCGCGGTGGCGGAACGACCGTCGATCCCACCAGCGAGCCCACCACCGAGGCGACGCATTAACACGATTCGGTTAGATTGAGAGAGCGATGACAGCACACCCGAATTCCTTCAGCAGCCGCGCGACGCTGGACGTTGCCGGCCGCAAATACACGATCTTTCGGCTCGACTCGCTTCGCCAGCTGGCCGACGGAAACGCCGAGCGGCTTCCCGTGAGCCTCAAGATTCTCCTCGAGAATCTGCTGCGTAACGAAGACGGCAAGTTCGTGAAGCCCGACGACATCCGCGCGCTCGCGACGTGGAACGTGCGGGGAACGATCGAGAAGGAGATCGCCTTCCGCACCGCGCGCGTGCTGCTCCAGGATTTTACCGGCGTGCCGGCGGTGGTGGATCTCGCCGCGATGCGGGATGCTCTGGCGCGTCTCGGTGGCAATCCGGGTCTGATCAATCCACTGCAGCCCGTCGACCTCGTGATCGACCACTCAGTACAGGTGGACGAGTATGGGTCGGAGGCCGCGTTTCTGATCAACGCCGACCTCGAGCACCACCGGAACCAGGAGCGATACGCGTTCCTCCGCTGGGGACAGAAAGCGCTCAGCAACTTCCGCGTCGTCCCGCCCGACACCGGCATCGTGCACCAGATAAATCTGGAGTACCTGGCGCAGACCGTATTTACCCGCACCGAAGGCGACGAGACGTTCGCCTATCCCGATTCGCTCGTCGGCACCGATTCCCACACCACCATGATCAACGGCCTCGGTGTCCTCGGCTGGGGAGTCGGCGGCATCGAGGCCGAAGCGGCAATGCTGGGCCAGCCGGTGTCGATGCTCGTTCCCGAAGTGGTCGGGTTCAAGCTGCACGGCAGCCTTCCGCCGGGCGCGACAGCGACGGACCTCGTGCTCACAGTCACCGAGATGCTGCGAAAGAAGAAGGTCGTCGGGAAGTTCGTGGAATTCTTCGGCGTCGGACTCTCCAGTCTCTCGCTCGCTGACCGGGCAACGATCGGAAACATGGCGCCGGAGTACGGCGCGACGATGGGATTCTTCCCGGTGGACGCGGAGACGATCAAGTACCTGCGATTCACGGGTCGCGAGGAAGCGCAGGTACAGCTCGTCGAAGCCTACTGCAAGGCGCAGGGCCTTTTTCGCACCGACAGCACGCCCGATCCGGTGTTCACCGACACCATCGAGCTCGACCTGCGGTCGGTGGAGCCGAGTCTGGCTGGGCCGAAGCGGCCACAGGACCGGGTTCCGCTCAAGCTGGCGAAGAAGATGTTCAGGGACGCGCTCAGCGCGGATCTCGATCGCACCGGCACCGTGGCCGCCGTCGCGGCGGCCAAGCAGGCGATGAGCGTTGCGGCGTCGCCGCCGCTTTCACCCTCCGTCGTCGCGACTGATCCGGACGAGCAGGCCGGGCAGAACTCGAGCGTACCCGTGGAAATGAATGGAGAGAAATTCTCGATTCGTCACGGCTCCGTTGTGATAGCCGCAATCACCAGCTGCACCAACACATCCAATCCGAGCGTGATGCTTGCGGCCGGACTGCTGGCCAGAAACGCGGTGGACAAGGGCCTGATGACCAAGCCGTGGGTGAAGACGAGTCTCGCCCCCGGATCGAAGGTCGTGACCGAGTATTTCCGCGCCGCTGGAGTGATGGAGTCGCTGCAGAAGCTGCGCTTCAACGTCGTCGGCTTCGGCTGCACGACCTGCATTGGCAACTCGGGTCCGCTGCCACAGGCAATCAGTGAAGCGATCGAAGCCAACAAGCTGGTTGTGGCGGCGGTGCTTTCGGGCAACCGGAACTTCGAGGGACGGATCAATCCGCTCACACGGTTCAACTACCTGGCTTCGCCACCGCTCGTCGTCGCGTACGCTCTGGCAGGCCGGATGGACATCGATTTCAACACCGA
>JBDSRC010000195.1:0-8159 GCA_039929505.1 Gemmatimonadaceae bacterium | reverse complement strand
TTTGCGATCGTCGTGATGTTCTGGACAAGCGAGCCCCATTTGAGGCCGACGTAATTGAACGATGCCGTCAGCAGTATCGCCGCGGCCGCGACGTAGTGGACGTAGCTGTCGTAAGGCGCGAGGCCTGGATCCCGCCCCGTCACCCGCAGCATGTACTCGGCGAAAGTCGTCGAGATCGCGCCGAGCGCCGCCGCGCGAATGAGTACGAGCTCGGTCCAGCCGAATAAAAAGCCGGCAAGCCGGCCCCACGCCTCGCGGATGTAGACGTAGACGCCACCAGTCTGAGGGAACGCGCCGGCGACTTCAGCGAGCGTCAGCGCTCCGCAAAGGGCGAACAGTCCGCCGGTCACCCAGATCACGAGGAGCGGGAACGGGCCCGGCAGCTTGTCCGCTATTCCCGCTGGCGAGCGAAAGATTCCGGAGCCGATGGTCGAGCCGACGAGCACGGCGACCGCGCTCCACAGACCGAGACGGCGGGGAAGAGACGCATCTTGAGCGGCAGCCGGTTCGGTCATGCGCATACGGTAGTTCAAAGCCGCCGACGGCGCGAGTAGCTTTATGTTCGCGCGCACGTTCGCCGCGCCTGACCAAGCTCTCATCACTCCCGAATGAATCTGTCGCTGGCCGAGGCTATCTTCTGGATCGCCGCGCTCGCGTGTGTAGCCGCGCAAATCGCGCTGCTCCGATCAAGCTTCAAAATGAAAAAAGACAGCAAGTCCGAGCTGGTCCCGGCATCGCCGCGCCCGGTCGAGCTCGCGTGGGCGATTCTTCCGGCGCTCGCGCTGTCAGTGCTGCTCTTCGCGACCTGGCGGAAGGTCGCCGAGCGGGAGGAGCACCAGCAAATGGATCATGCGGAGATGGGCCATACCGCGCTGCGCGTGCCGTCACCCGTGGCCGAGCCCGGAGCCTGAGGCCTTGTTGCCGCTGAGAAGACTCGGCTACCTCGCGCTTGTCCTCGGCTATGCGCAGGTCGTTTTCGGCGCAGTGGTTCGTATCACCGGCTCGGGAATGGGATGCGGCGATCACTGGCCCGACTGCTTCGGCTCGCTCACTCCCGCGCATTCAGGCCCGGGCCTGTTGATCGAGATCTCGCACCGTTACGGAGCAGTCGCGCTGTCACTCGCGGTGCTGGCCCTGATAGTCGCCGCGTTGCTGACGAGAAGGACGGCCGGCGTTGGAGGCCGCGGCGGAGTCCTTCGCCCCTCGCTTCTTGCCGGTGTGCTGGTTCTCGCTGCCGCGATCTTCGGCGCGGTGACTGTAAAGATGGAGCTGGCCGCACTGATCGTCGTCACGCATCTGGCGATCGCGATGGCCCTCCTCGCCGTGATCGTCGTCGCGCTCGTGCGGGCAGGCGGGCTTGGCGCGGATGGAATTCCTGATGGTGTCGCTCCGCGAACGCTGCGAGCGGGAAGGATCGCGGTGGCACTCACCTTTATCGCGCTGGTGTTCGGCGCTCTCACCGCGAACGTTCCGGGCGCGCCTCTCGCGTGTCAGGGGTTTCCGTGGTGCCGCGCGATCGAAGGTGGCTCCACTCCAATCGCGATCCACATCACTCACCGCGTGATCGCATTCCTGATATTCGGCCACCTGATCGGCATGACGATCGGCAGCCGCAAGCGGAAGGAGCACCCGGTAATTCGCACCGCCGTCGCGGTTGCGCTCGGACTCGTGGTGCTGCAGGTACTGATCGCGGCGGGGATGGTCGAGATGCATTTGCCCGCGACGCTGCGATCGGTTCATCAGGCAGTCGGGACCGCACTGTGGATCACGATCGTAGCC
Organism: Gemmatimonadaceae bacterium; assembly: GCA_039929505.1. Taxonomy (GTDB): domain Bacteria; phylum Gemmatimonadota; class Gemmatimonadetes; order Gemmatimonadales; family Gemmatimonadaceae; genus UBA4720. The sequence continues at coordinate 6,380 of JBDSRC010000195.1, read as the reverse complement.
GTGGCCGCCCTCGCCGGAGTCCGGCGTGCACCCGGTGCGCCACCTGAGTTGGTGCGCGAGTCACCATCGCGCGGGTCCTTCGCGACACCGGAAGGAGTGAGCACGTGATGGGTACCGTCGTCGAGGAACGGTCGAGGCCGTCGTTGCTGCGGGATCTGGTGATGCTCACCAAGCCGCGCATCATCTCGCTGCTGCTCGTGACCACGGTTGCGCCGATGTTCGTGGCGGGCGATCCGGGCTGGCTTCTCATCCTCGTCGTGACCATTGGCGGATATCTCATGGCCGGCGGCGCTAATGCCGTGAACATGTATCTGGATCGGGACATCGACACCCGGATGTCGCGCACACGACTCCGCCCGATCCCGAGCGGGCGAATGGAGGCCCGCGCAGTGCTCGCGTTCGGCGTCGCATTGGCCACCGCCGCCACATTCATTCTCGCGCGATTCACCAACACGTTGACGGCCGCGCTCGCACTGGCCGGCTTCTACTTCTACGTGTTCATCTACACCCGCTGGCTCAAGCGCACGACTCCGCAGAACATCGTCATCGGCGGAGCGGCGGGCGCCTTCCCGCCGCTGGTGGGGTGGGCGGCGATGACCGGGGCGATCGACCTCACCGCGGTGTACCTCTTTCTAATCGTGTTCTACTGGACCCCTCCACACTTCTGGGCGCTTGCTTTGCTCAAGCAGCGGGACTACGGCAGCGCCGGTATCCCGATGGCGCCCCTGGTGTGGGGCGAGCGGGAGACGATGCGCCAGATGATCTGGTATAACGTCATCCTCGTTGCTCTGACCTTGCTCCCGGTCTCGTTCGGCGCGTTCGGCACCATCTATCTCGTTTCCGCGCTTGTGCTCGGCGGAATCCTGCTCGCTGGTGTAGTGCGCGTGAGTCTTGCCCAGGATTGGACCAAGCCCGCCTGGCAGGTCTACAAGTTTTCACTGCTGTATCTCGCGCTGTTGTTCCTCGCGATGGTGATCGACCGGCAGGTCGGGCGCTGATGCCCGTTCCTCAGGTGCAGTTCGGCGTTTCGGCTCAGCGAGCGACTCCGCGCGCGCAGCCCCCGGTTTCCTCACCCCGTCCGCTCGGCCGACTCCTTCCACGCATCCGCCCGTACATGGGCCGGCTGATGATCGCGCTTGCCTGCCTGCTCGCGAGCGGCGCGATCGCGCTCGCGTTTCCTCAGATTGTCCGACACCTCCTCGACGCGGCGTTCGTCTCTGCCGACAGGGACCTGCTGAACTCGATCGCCATCTGGCTCCTGATTCTGTTCGCGATTCAGGCGGTGCTCAACTTCGTGCAGGTCTACCTGTTGACGTCGACCTCGGAGCGGATCATCGCGCAGCTCCGTGAGGAGCTCTTCGCGCACCTGATTCACCTCTCGCCGGGTTTTTTCACCGAGCGCAGAACGGGGGAGCTGACCAGCCGGTTGTCCGCTGACACCACCGTTCTTCAGACAGTACTGAGCTACAACCTCTCGGAGTTCGCTCGGCAGACGCTGTTCCTGATCGGCGGGATCGTGCTGCTCACGATGACCGATCCGCTGCTGACAGCGACGACGCTTGCAGTGGTGCCGCTCGTGGTGGGTGCGGCCTTCCTGTTCGGGCGCGCGCTCCGCCGCGCGAGCACCGGCGTACAGGACCGTATCGCGGAAGCGACCGGGACGGCCGACGAAGCGTTCTCGCAGATCCGGACCGTTCAGAGCTTCACGCGTGAAGATGAAGAAGTCAGGCGCTACGGCGCGCACCTCAGCGACGTCATCGCTGCCGCGATCAGGCGGGCAAGAATCCGCGGCGGTTTTTTCGGGACGCTCACGTTCTCGGGGTTTGGCGCGGTCGTGGCGGTTCTCTGGCAGGGCGGCCGGCTCGTCCTCGCGGGAAGTCTCACTCCGGGCGCGCTCGTCTCGTTTCTGCTTTACGCCCTCTATGTCGCCGGCGCCGTCGGTTCGCTTGCATCGCTGTTCGGTGCGTATCAGGAGGCAGTCGGCGCGGCGCGGCGCGTGTTCGACCTGCTCGAGGCCGAGTCATCGGTGCGCGACCCTGTCACCCCCGTGCGACTCACGCGCCCGGTGCGCGGCGAGGTAGCGATCGAGGATGTCGCGTTCAGCTACAGCCCGACGTTTCCCGAAGTCCTGCATGGCGTGTCTCTTCACATTTCCGCCGGCGAGGTCGTGGCGCTGGTTGGACCGAGCGGGGCCGGGAAAACCACGATCGCTTCGCTGCTCGCCCGCTTCTGGGATGTCACCGCCGGCCGCATCACGTTCGACGGAATGGACATCCGGCAGCTCTCGCTGGAAGAGCTTCGCGGCTCGATCGGCATCGTTCCCCAGGAGCCGACGCTATTCAGCGGGACGATACGCGATAACATCGCTTACGCCGCAATCGGCGCGGATGGATCGCGACCACCGGAGGATGCGATCCGCGCCGCCGCGAAGGCGGCCCACGCCGAGGAGTTCATCGACCGGCTCCCCGAAGGATTCGATACTCGCGTCGGAGAGCGGGGCGTGAAGCTATCGGGCGGACAGCGCCAGCGGATCGCGATCGCGCGGGTGTTTCTCAAGGACCCGGCGCTCGTGATTCTCGACGAGGCCACTTCCAGTCTCGACAGCGAGAGCGAGCGGCTCATCGAGGAAGCGATGGAGCTGCTGCTGCGGCAGCGCTCGACGCTGATCATTGCTCACCGGCTGAGCACGGTGCTGCGTGCGGACAGATTGGTGGTGATCGACCGCGGGCTCATCGTCGAGGAAGGAAAGCACGCGGATCTGCTCGCATCCGAGGGAGTTTACTCGAGGCTTTATCGAGGGCAGTTCAGGGCAGGCGACGCGTTAGTCGGCTAGTTTCCGGGCGGCGTCGGTGGCTGCCCCGGCCCGGTGCTTGGAGTCGGCTGGGATGGCGGTGTGCTGGACGGAGTTCCCGACGCTGCCGGCACCAGCGATTCGGTCACCGGCGGTGCGATTGGTCGCGGCGTCGCGGGCGCACCCGGCCGGCGAATCCTGAACGCGACATTCGCCGGCTGCCCTGCTACCACGGTGACGCTGTCATCCACAAATCCCAGGTTCGGGTGCCACGCACGAATACGGTACCTGCCAGCCGGAACGTCGGAAATATTGAACGAGCCGGTGGCCGCCGTCTTCGCCGAATAGGGGTGATCGAGCACCGCTACCCAGGCACGAGTCCACGGATGCTGCTCGCAAACGACCTCGATTTGCGCAGACTCGTCGAAGACGTGGTCGAGCGGCACCACCTCACCGGCATCGTTGAACGGCGCAACGGCCTCGATTACTCCGCTGCCGACGTTTATGAAACGGTTGGTGTGGATCGCCCTGTCGTGCGTAATCACGTTCAATGTGCTGGTCGTGTAGATGACCTGGATGCTGGGATCGAGCGCGCACTTGTCGTTGCTCAGCTCGAACCTGCGCTCGAGCGGCAGCGCCTTCCCGCTCCTGATGTCTGTGAGCCACACCAGCGCTCCCCCAATGCGGGTTCCCGAGCGCGCGACCCGCGACTGCAGTATCTGCGTTCCGCAGACGTTCTGGTCGAGCGAGGGACGAATGATCGTGTCCGACGGAATTGCTCCATCGAAATCGACCGATCCGGCGACACTGCCGCCGTTCGCGACCGGAACCACCCGATAAGGCTGGCTCAATGGGGTGATTACGGCGGGACGGGGCGCTACGCGGCCGGGCGAGTTCAGAGCGTCGCGGGTACCAGCCGAAGCGGTATCATCGCGCGAGCATGCAACTGTAATCAGTAGAACTACCGTATGGCAGACAAACCTGCGAAGCATGCGAAGCATCAGATGCGGGTCTAAGTCAGAAGGCAGAGTTGAAGGCAAGCGATATGCCGCGTCATTTATATTCGTATACCAGCTTTCCTCCTATCCAGGTGGACAGCACTCTGGTTTTGAGGATATCGCCGTCCGGCACGCGCATGATATCGCGGTCGAGGACGACGAAGTCGGCGTACTTGCCGGGCGTAATAGACCCCATCACCGATTCCTGAAAACCGGCGTACGCCGCCCAGATCGTCATCGATTGCAGAGCTTCCTCGCGCGTCATCTTCTGGTCGGGATACCAACCGCCGGCTGGTGTTCCGGCCTGATCCTGTCGGGTGACCGCAGCGTGGAAGGTCAGCAGAGGATTCACGTACTCAACCGGAAAATCGGTTCCGTTAGGAATGACGACTCCGGTATTGAGCAGCGAGCGCCATGCATAGGCCCCGCGAATACGCTCGGGGCCCACGCGCCCCTCAGCCCAGCGCATATCGCTCGTCTGATGCGTAGCCTGCATCGAGGGGATGACACCCAGTCGTGCGAAGCGCGGGATGTCCTCGGGACTTATCACCTGCGCGTGCTCGACGCGAAAGCGGTGATCGGCTCGCGGGTTCCGGCGCAGCGCCGACTCGAATGCGTCGAGAGCGATTCTGTTGCCGCGGTCGCCGATCGCGTGGACACTGATCTGGAACCCGCGCGCCAGACCGAGCTCCGCCATCGCCGTGATGTGCTGAGGCTGCGTACGGAGCAGCCCGGAATTGGAAGGCTCGTCGGAGTACGGTGCGAGCAGCGCCGCTCCGCGCGAGCCGAGCGCCCCATCGGAATAGAGCTTGATGGCGCGGATCCAGAGGTGGCCGTCGTAAAGGGCGCTCTGCGGACCGCGCACCACGTAAGAGTTCCTGAGTGCGACACTCCTTCCGCCCGGATCGGACAGCATCACGTAGTTGCGCAGGTTGAAGCGGCCTTCTCTCGCCAGCTCCTCGTAGATCCGGATCGTCGCTGCGTCCTGTCCAGCGTCATGGATTCCGACGAGTCCGTACCGATTGCATTCGGAGATCGCGGCGAGAATCGCTCTCCTCTTCTCCGCCGCTGACGGCTCCGGAATTGATTTTCCAATCAAATCCTCGGCGTTGTCGATGAAAACTCCGGTGGGGGCGCCCGACGTCGAGCGGATGATACGCCCACCGGACGGGTCCGTTGTGCTCGCGGTGATCCGCGCGATCTCCATCGCCCTGGCGTTGGCAAGCAGCGCGTGTCCGTCGATCCGGCTCAGCGCTACTGGGTTGTTGGGAAGAGCGCGCGAAAGCGCCTCGTGGGTGGGAAAAGCCGCTCCGGGCCAGCGGGTGTGGTCCCATCCTCGCCCGAGGATCCACTCTCCGGGCCCTACTGTCTTCGCCCATGCGACGACGCGCGCGACGACCTCGTCGTATGAATCCGCCCCGACCAGATCAACCTGCCTCAGCGACATTCCGAGCCCGAGCAGGTGCGCATGCGCATCGATCAGCCCCGGTACGACCGAATTGCCCTTGAGGTCGATGACGCGCGTAGCATTTCCGGCGAGCGCGCGAGCTTCGGTGTCGGAGCCGACGAACACTACGCGTCCGCCGCGTACCGCAATCGACGTCACGAGCGGGCGTGTGATGTCGACAGTGTAGATGCGCCCGTTGGTGAGAATGAGGTCGGCTGAGCGCTGCTGCGCTCCGAGTATCGCCGGTGCGAGGACCAGTAGCGTTGCGTAGGTTGAAAGTCTTCTCATGCGAGGGATTTTGCCGCGTGGCTTGTCGCGACACAAGGAACAGGTGCGAATGAGAACCAGGATTCTTACGGCGGTCCTCGCGGTGGGCGTAGCTTCGTGTCTGAATCTCCCTGCGCGCCCGCCGGGGACAGTCGAGTACTGGGGATTCACGGGACCGTGGGACGAGCGCAGTAACGCGTCGGTGCGCGCCAACTCCGACAAGCTGGCGCGAGTGATCACAGGGTGGGTGACTCTCGACTCCACCAGCTTCCGTCCGGTCCAGCTTTATCACGATACGGCCGCGCTCGAACCCGAGCTCGCCGGCCGGACGATGGCGCTCATCACCACTTATGAGGGGAGCAGATTCCACCCCGAGGTAATCCGGGGACTCGGCTCGAGCGCCGAGGCTGCAGCCCTGACCGCGGGCGCGATCGCTGCGATTGTCGATTCGGGCAGGTACAGCGGAGTAGTGATCGACTTCGAGGGGATGACCGCGCGTGACCTGGACGCACTGCGGAGGGTGACGAAGGCGGTAGCCGATTCAGTCCGCGCGCACGGTGTGACGACGGTCGCGATTGCCGTCCCCGCCGGAGACACCACGGCCTATCCTGGCGCGCTTCTCCTGGAGTCAGCGGACGTCATCATGCCCCTTCTATACGACCAGCACTGGAGCGCGTCGCCTCCGGGACCGATCGCTTCACCGGAATGGGTCAGGCGGCAGCTGGGAGTGAGAGTGGCCGAGGTGGGAGCGGAGCGAATCGTGGCGGCGCTGCCGCTTTACGGTTATCGCTGGCGCCGCGCGGCCGAGACTGAAGTGATCAGCTTCGAGGATGCGCGGCGGCTTTCCATCATGACGAATACAGTGTTGAGCCGGGAC
>JBDSRC010000194.1:0-8744 GCA_039929505.1 Gemmatimonadaceae bacterium | reverse complement strand
AGGGGCAGAACGCGAACCTGCTGTTCTTCCTGGTGCTGGTGGTGCAACTGAGCGATGTGCTTCAGTACGTCTGGGGCAAGCTGTTGGGGCGGCACCAGGTTGCCCCGGTGGTGAGCCCCAACAAGACATGGGAGGGTTTGATCGGAGGTGTCCTTTCCGCGACGGCGGTCGGGGCTCTGGTGTGGTGGGCAACGCCGTTTACGCCGCTCCAGGCCGCGGGGATGGCTTTCATCATTTGCGTGATGGGTTTTTCAGGCGGACTGGTGATGGCGGCCATCAAGCGCGATCGCGGAGTGAAGGACTTCGGCACGATGATCGAGGGACACGGTGGGATTCTCGATCGCATCGACTCGCTGTGCTTTGCCGCGCCGATCTTTTTTCACGTTACGAGATTCTTTTTCGACACGAGCGGTCAGGTCCCCTAAGCCGTCATTCGGCCGGGAGGACGCGATTCATCGTGCAGCCTCTCACCTGCTCCGGTCAGTGCGCTCCGAGCTTGCCACGCACCTCATTTCGGAGCTTCGCTGGATCGAAGCCGTAGCCGTCACGAAATACGATGCTCACGTTGCGGATCGCGCGCGGATTGGCGACGAGGTTACCGCGAATCACGACCAGATCGGCCGCCTTGCCCGGTTCAATCGAGCCTATCCGCCGTTGTTCTCCGAGGATGCGAGCGCCGTTAAGCGTCATGATCTGAACGCTCCCCGGCGCGGTGAATCCCGCCTCGATGAGCAGCTCATAGTTTCGCAGGTTGCCGTATCCCGGCAGGAAGCCCGTTCCCCAGGGATCTGATCCCGCGCCAAGCAAGCCGCCGGCGGCCACGAACTGACGCTCCCACAGCATCATCCGCGTCAGCAGCCGGTCGGGGACGATGAAGCCACTCGTCGCGAGCATCGCGTGAGTCTCTTCCACTTCGCGCCGTACTGAAGGAGCAAGCATTGCCAATTCGGCCGTGTCGAGCTTGAATCGACCAACCATAAAAGACTCATAGACTCCGAGCGTCGACACCACCGAAGCCCCGGCAGCAACGATGCGGCGTATGCTCTCCCTGACCTCGGCGCTCGTCGGATCGACATCCGCCTGCGCCCGCTGGTTGGTAGGTGGGCACACGTCCGGCTGCTTGCCCGGCACATATTCGCTGTTGGTGATGAAGCCGTGCTGCAACGCATCGACGCCGAGCAGCGCTCCCTCGGTAAACGTCACTGCACACAGGTGCGCCGTCACCCTGAGCCCGCGCGCGTGCGCCGCATCCACCACCGCACGGACCACCGCCGTGGGCCCGCTCAGAATCTTGAACCAGGTTGCGCCCTCGTCGGCCCAGTAGTTCACCAGCCGCGCCGCTTCGTCCGCCGACTCGATAACCCTGAAGGGACCCGGGGCAGGTCTCGGCCCGGTGAGATACGGCCCGGCGATGTGCAGCCGTGGTCCGGCGAGCGCGCCTGCATCGATCATGCGCTTGGTGTTCAGCTCGTGGTAAGGCAGCATGCTGCCGGCGGTCATTGCGGTCGTCACGCCGGCCGCGAGATACAGCAGGGCGCTGTGCATCATTGGCGCGGGATGATTGATGCCGCCGAGGTAGGTATGCTCGTGAAGTCCGATCAACCCCGGGATTACCGTGTGTCCTCTCAGGTCGAGGACCCTCGCCCCCGCGGGGATACTGAGTCGCGCGGTGGCGCCGACGCTTTCTATCCGACCATCGCGCAAGACGATTGTCTGGTCCTCACGTGCCGGCGCACCGGTGCCGTCGATGAGGTTGACGTGTGTCAGAGCAACGACGGGAGCGTCGACTGCCAGAAAATTGCGTGTCGATCCCGTAAGGACCGATCGCTGCGCCGCGGCGGACACTGAGAGGACGGCGGCACAAACTAGCGCGATCAGGTATTGTCGCATGGTATGCCTCCTCCGCAGACAGGGTTTCGTCTAAACGTTCAAGTCTATTGCAAGCAGACTGCCGCCATTGCGGGGCAGCCGCATCCAAAAATGCTTGTCAGCGGCAACGTTCGTCAGGCACCCGGGACTGCTCCTAAATGCCATGCGGCGCATCCTCTGTTCACAGCGGCAGCGGCGGTCCAGATTGGTGTGCTGCGTCCGCTGGTCGTCACCCATCGCCTCGATCGCCCATGCAACGAATCGTCCCGCTCGCGCTTCTGCTCGTTTCGCTCTCCGTCCCGGTCGCCGCACGCAGCCAGGAGTCCCGCGTACTCGTCTTCTCGAAGACGGCCGGATTCCGCCACAGCTCGATCGGAGCCGGACTCGCCGCTATTCGGAAGCTCGGACAGGAAAATGGGTTCTCCGTCGACGCGACAGAGGACGCGAGTGCGTTCACCTCGAAAAACCTCGGGCGATACCGCGCCGTCGTCTTTCTGAACACAACCGGTGACGTGATGGACGCCGCGCAGCAGGACGATTTCGAGCGCTACATCCAGGCTGGTGGCGGATACGTGGGAATACATTCCGCGACCGACACGGAGTACGACTGGCCGTGGTACGGCAGGCTTGCCGGCGCCTGGTTCGTAAGCCATCCGAATAACCCCAACGTTCGGAAGGGCACGTTCCGAGTGCTCGACAAGAGCCACCCTTCCACGGAGGGACTGCCCGACCGCTGGGAGCGCGAGGACGAGTTCTACAACTTCAAGTCGATCGACCCGAGCATCAAGGTGCTCGTGGACATCAACGAAAAGAGCTACGAAGGCGGGACGAACGGTGACAAGCACCCAATGAGCTGGTATCACGACTTCGATGGCGGACGGGCGTTCTACACGAACATGGGTCACACCGAGGAGACCTTCTCCGAGCCGCTCTTCCTGCGGCACCTGCTCGGAGGATTGCGATACGCGATGGGGATGGGGAAGATCGACTTCGGCCGCGCGCGGCCAGAGGAGAACCGGTTCACGAAAGTCGTGCTCGGCGAGAAGTTCGAGGAGCCGGTAGAGCTCGCCGTCCTGCCGGACGAGCGCGTGCTGTTTATCGAGCGGCGCGGGTACCTCAACCTCTACACGCCAGCGACTAAAAGCGTGAGGCGGATCGCGACGATCCCGGTCAGCAACAAATATGTGGACAGCAGTCAGGCGGAGGACGGCCTTCTCGGACTCGCCGCCGATCCTGGCTTCGCGACGAACGGTTGGATCTACATGTACTACTCCCCCGCCGGGCCCGAGCCGAAGAACGTGCTCGCGCGCTACCAGATGAAAGGAGATTCGCTCGACCTCGGGTCGAAAAAAGTTCTCCTCGATGTAGGAGTTCAGCGCGACAAGTGCTGTCACACCGGAGGCTCGATCGCCTTCGACGGCAAGGGCAATCTCTATCTCTCCACCGGCGACAACTCGAATCCGTTCGCCATTGGCTACGCGCCTATCGACGAACGGGCAGGGCGTTCGCCATGGGATGCGCAAAAATCATCCGCGAACACGAATGACCTCCGCGGCAAGATCATCCGCATCCACCCCGAACCGGACGGGACCTACACCATCCCCGAGGGAAACCTCTTTTCGCCGGGGACGGCGAAGACCCGACCGGAGATCTACACGATGGGTCACCGCAACCCGTACCGCATGTCGGTGGATTCACGAACCGGTTTCGTTTACTGGGGCGAGGTTGGCCCCGACGCGGGGGTCGACTCGGTCGGGCGCGGACCGAGAGGCTACGACGAAATCAACCAGGCACGACAAGCCGGCAACTTCGGCTGGCCACATTTCGTTGGTGACAACAAGGCGTATTTCAGGACGACGTTCGTCGACTCGGTAACCGTTACCGCCGGATCGCAGTTCGACCCCGCGCACCCGGTCAACAGCTCTCCGAACAATACCGGCCTTGGAGAGCTGCCGCCGGCGCAGGGCGCCTTGATATGGTACCCATACGCGCCGTCCCCGGAGTTCCCCATCGTTGGCAGTGGTGGACGTACCGCGATGGCGGGTCCGGTCCTCCATCGTGACGAATTCCGCGTCGCGGCCCGCCCTTTCCCTCAATGGTACGACGGAAAGCTTTTCATCTACGAATGGATGCGCGGCTGGATTATCGCCGTAACCATGGACGCAAAGGGCGACCTTGTCACCATGGAGCGCTTCATGCCGAGCCAGAAGTTCGCTAACCCGATCGACATGCAGTTCGGGCCCAACGGTGATCTCTACCTTCTCGAGTACGGCACCGCCTGGTTCCAGGGCAACGACGACGCGCGCCTCATCCGCATCGAATACAACGCGGGCAATCGGAGGCCGATCGTGGCGGCGGCGGTCGATACGCCGGCTGGCGCGCTCCCAATGCGCGTGGCGCTTTCCTCGGTGGGTACTCACGACCTGGACGAGGATGCGCTGCGGTATGTCTGGACCATCACTCGGCGAGGCGATACGGTGCTGACGAGGCTGATCGAGCCCAATCCGTCGTTCACCTTCACCCGGCCGGGTGAGTACACGGCGTCGCTCGTGGTGATCGACCCTCACGGCTCGTACGCCACTTCGGCCGTGAAGATCGCGGCTGGCAATGAGCCGCCCATCGTCGATATCGATCTCCCAGGAAGCAACCGGTCGTTCTTTTTCCCCGGCAAGCCGGTGCGATATGCTGTGCGCGTGACGGATCGTGAGGACGGCGCGCTGCGGAGCGGAATTCCGGCGAGCGGAGTGAACGTGACCGCTCAGTACCTGAAGGATGGGGTGGTGTCCGCGCCGAGCGGTCCGGTGACCGCGCCTACCTCGAGCGACGGCCAGCACGCGACAGGAAGGAGATTGATCGAGGGGAGCACCTGTCTCTCGTGTCACCAGACCAGCCGGAAATCGATCGGTCCAGCCTACGCGGATGTCGCGCGGAAGTACCGCAACGACAGGACGGCGACCGTGCGTCTCGTGCGAAAGATCCGCGAAGGCGGATCCGGCGTGTGGGGCAACATGAACATGCCCGCGCATCCGCAGATCACCGAATCGCAGGCGTCCGCAATGGTCGCCTACATCCTCAGCCTCGGCGCCCGAAGGACAGGCACGCCATCACTCCCGGATCGTGGCGCTTATGTCGCTCCGGCTGGATCGGCTGACGCGCCTAAAGGGGTAGTGGTGCTTCGCGCGACGTACACGGACCGCGGCGCGAACGGGATGCGGGCGATCACGAAGGACAAGACGATCGTCCTCCGAAGCCCAAGCGTAGTGGTCGCGAGCGGGGAGCTCTCGGAGGGATTATCGAAGCAGAGTGTGCCGGAGTTGCCGGTCGAGATCACTGTCGTGAATCGGTCGGGTGCGTCGGTCGTGCTGAAGCAGATCGATCTGACGGGTGTCGGCGCCGTGGTCTTTACGGCGGTGGCACCAACGCGGTTCAACGCGAAAGGCGGGAAAGTCGAGGTCCATCTTGATTCGGCGACCGGTCCCTTGCTGGGTGCGAGCGAGCTGATTCGCCCGACCACCGATTCAGTCGCGCCCCCGACACGACTGCGCACCACGCTCCGGCCGACGTCGGGATTGCACGACGTCCATCTGGTCTTCAGGAATCCTGATGCAAAGGGCGATGGATTCCTGTTTGGTCTGGTGACGGCCACCTTCGAAAACGTGCGGCGGTCGGCTGCAGGTGCTGCGAGGCAGTAACCATTCGAATCATCGTAATCGGCGCGACCGGTCACATCGGCACGTTTCTCGTTCCGCGCCTCGTCACGGCCGGACATGAAGTCATTGCCGCCAGTCGCGGCGCGCGGGAACCTTATCAGTCGCACGATGCCTGGGGTGATGTCGCGCGACTGACAATCGACCGGATCAACGAAGAAGCCGCAGGTTCATTTGGCGAGCGCATCGCGGCGCTCGATCCGGACGTCGTCGTCGACCTTATCTGTTTCACGCTCGAAAGTGCCCGGCATCTCGTGCAATCCCTCGCGGGACGCGACGTGCTGCTATTGCATTGCGGAACGATATGGGTTCACGGGCACAGCACGATCGTGCCGACTATTGAGTCACAGCCTCGCCACCCCTTCGGGGACTATGGGATAAAAAAGGCAGCGATCGAGCAATGGCTGCTGGGTGCGGCGGACGAGGAAATTATCCGTGCTGGAATTCTTCATCCGGGCCACCTTGTTGGCCCCGGCTGGCCGCCACTCAACCCGGCCGGGCACTTCGATTCCACGGTGTTCACGAAGCTCGCGAACGGCGACGAGCTCCTCCTTCCGAATCTCGGTATGGAAACCGTTCATCACGTGCATGCAGACGATGTTGCGCACGCGTTCGAGCTTGCGGTCACGAACGCCGAGCGCGCCGTCGGGGAGAGCTTTCACGTCGTATCACCCGCGGCCATGACTCTGCGCGGTTACGCCGAGGCAATGGCCGCCTACTTCGGCCAGCCCGCGCGACTCGGATTTCTTCCCTGGGATGAATGGAGTCGCACGGTGACGGAATCCCAGGCGCGCGCGACCTGGGACCACATCGCCCACTCTCCCAACTGCAGCATCGCGAAGGCGCGCGAGAGACTGGGCTATGCGCCGCGGTACACGTCCATTGAAGCGGTGATCGAGGCTGTGGACGCATCGAATCACTCGTGAAGTGGATGTCGATGCGGAAGCTCGTCTGGCTACGACCCAATCCAGGCTGCGAACGTTGGGACATTCTGTTTCGGTCACTCGGCCCTTTTTTCGACTGCCGCCCTGAGGTGTATGGTCTGTCCGACCGCCAGTCGACCAATGCGAGTCACCGTGCCGTAGATTCCCGCAGTGTTCTGGTGCGTGCGAACAACCGCCTTCAGGACCTCTGCCGCAGTACTTGCTGAATCGGGATCGAGGTTCACGATCGAGCAGCGAACGTCGCGCATCGTCACGGTGACAGCGGGTGCGTCGTCCCCCTCGCCGAATGAGAGCACACCGCCGACCCAATCGTCCTCCTGAAAGGGAACCGGTTGCAGCAGGCGAACTACAACATTCGGGCGAAATCGTCGCACGTCCAGGGTCCGCGCTGCGAGTCGTCCGATCTCACGCACCGTATCGGAAGCGATCACGGAGATGCTCGCTTCGTCGAAGATGCCATTTTTCATCTGCATCATCTGCACGGGAGCTCCGTGCCGACGTTCGATTTCCTTCGCCAGGTCCTCCCCGAAGACGGGCATCTCTTTGCCACCCGGCGTGCGAACATGCGTAGGAAGGTCTCCCGGAGCACCGTCTTGATGACGATACGGAGCAAACAGGAGCAGGTCGGGAAGCTCGCTTGCGGTCAGCCACGGAAACCCGCCGCGATCATTCATCCGCCGTAATGCCAGGCGTCTGTCACCATCGATGCCGTGCCAGCCCAGCCTGGCGACTTCGAGTCTCTCGCCGCCCATGGACTTGATCGGATACCGGAAGATCGCCTCTATATGTCCGATTTCGATGTGCATGTTTGGTCCGAGTTCACCTAACGCCCTGGTTCAGATGCAAGCACACCCTTACCGACGGATGTTGTCAGTCCTCGCGCCAGTATAAGGTCTCCATCGTCGCGCCCGCCGAAAGTGAAGATCGCGGTGCCATAAACTTCGAAACCCGCCTTCCTGTAGAAGCGAAGCGCTCGAGGCGCCTGCTGCCAGGCTTGAAGCCATAGGGCATCGCAGGCTCTCATTCGCGCACGCTCCTCGCACGCGCGCATGAGTGCCTGTGCGGCACCTTGGCCATGCCAATCCTGATCGACATAGAAGCGCACAATCTCGATCGGCGCGATGCCCGGCAGCGGGCGCGTGAGCACTGTGGTTGGAGCTGTCGGCGCTCCCTGATGGACCTCCGCATAACCGATCCAGGACCCGTTGGCTGAGACAATGAGGAGAATCGTGCTTGCAGGGTCGTCGAGCGTCCGCGCAAAACGCGGGATCGCGAAAGAGTTGGCGAGATACTCGCTGAGTGTCGGCTCCGGATGCGTGATCTCGTACGCCTGCCGAAACAGCATCGCGGCGAAGGTTGCCAACTGCGGCGCCTCGCTCGGCTCGGCGACGCGGATAGACCAGGTCATGGCGCCTCCCGTTGGCGACCGTGCGAGAGCAATCGATGGTTTGGACTGATTCAGTCGAGGTAGCGCGCTACAGCCATTCCCGCGGCTGCGCCGACAAGCAATACCATGGCAACAGTGCTCGCGAGTCCGCTACGGCGCCTCAGGCGCTCTACTTCCGCGAGTCGTCCTGCGCGTTGCTCCTCGGGCAGGCTTGCGATTGCGGCACCGAGCTGACCCGCCCGGACCATGGCTGGCCGCGCGACAACCAGACTCAGAAGAAATGCGGCGACTGCAGCGATTCCGCTCCACAAGAACGTCTGCCCAGTGCGAGAAGAGATGTACGCGGGCGAGAAACCCGCCGACATGATCTGAAAGAGCCGAACCCCGGAGAGGATAGTTAACAGCGCGACTACCGGGAGTACCGTGAAGAGCCGGCGCTGCTGAAGGGCACCCATCACTGGAGCAGCGGCGGCGGGTCCGACACGACCGAGCGCGGGAATGAGGAAGAAGGTGGTGAACAGACCACTGCCAAGCCAGAAGATTCCACCGAGGACGTGGACGAGCCGGAGGACGAGGAGTTCGGTAGACATGTCGAGTGAGGGAGAGGGGAATATCACCTTTGAGTAATAGTAAATTCTTCGCTCTGCTGAATAGGCCGATCATTGACAGGACGCTTCTGGACGCTGGCGAACGGAATCATGCTGCTGATGTTCGTGTTCTCGACTGCAGTGCAGCTCAACGATCCCGACCCACTTGCCTGGATGGCCATTTACGCTGCTGCCGCGGCGGTGTGCGGATTGGAGATTCGGCGGCGCGGGCCCGTCTGGGCCCCGGTGG
>JBDSRC010000193.1:0-4735 GCA_039929505.1 Gemmatimonadaceae bacterium | reverse complement strand
TGCGTCTGATTGACGCCTGGCGGGTTCCGACGCTGATGACGGTAGCGCTGATGTTCTTCATTCCGTTCTTCGGTTTGCTTTCGAGAGCAGCGAAGGTCTTTTATCCGACCCTCGCGCTATTCACGATATCGACCGTGGTCGGGCTCTGGATGCACCGGTATCTGGAGGTGTATCCCTCGATCTACGGTGTAGTGGGAGATCTTCCGCTCGGAGTCTGGGAGCTCGGCGTCATGCTTGGCTTTCTCGGAATGTGGGGCTTCTGCTACCTGGGCTTCATGGATGCGTTCCCGAGGATGCGGGTGACGCTGATGACGTCGCCCTATCGCGACGAGGTGCAGGTTCCGGTGGATCCGAGGACGATGGAGCCGCTGCCGGCGCACGAGTAGATCGAACTCGAGCGCCCTCGATCAATCAACGGGCTTTTCACTGGACGTACGCGCTCGCGCGTTCAGTAGGGGCCCGACTCCGACTGTCAGGAACCGGTTGCCGCCGATCGAGTTCCAGCCTTTGGCCGCAATGGCCATGAGGGCTACCGACGACGCGACGAGGGTAGGAACAGCCCGCCTCCCGTATGGCAACACACCGACTGGCGGTGTCCCTCCGTTATCCGACCGCCTATATTTCGCGCGTCGGGGCGTTAGCTCAGCTGGGAGAGCGCCTGGTTTGCAACCAGGAGGTCGCAGGTTCGATCCCTGTACGCTCCATCCCCATCAAACTCGGCCACAGCCTATCCGCGCTTCGGTCCAAGGGTATTGATATGAGCCGACCGAATCCCAACAGCGCGCGAAAAACGATCCTCCTCGTGGACGACGAGCAGTCGGTTCGCTCGATCGTCCTCAAGATCCTTCAGCGCTCCAATTACTCCGTCCTGGAGGCACACGACGGCGCCTCCGCAATCGCGATCGCCGAGAAGCACGCCGGCGCGATAGATCTGGTGGTGACCGACATGTTCATGCCCGGCCTGATGGGGCCGGAGATGGTTCAGAAGCTTGTCGCGATTCGACCCGGTATTCGCGCCTTGTTCGTCTCGGGTTATGCGGACACGGACTCAAGCTCGGGCGTTCCGGCAGGAGCTAATTTCCTCGGCAAGCCTTTCTCCAGCGGGGAGCTGAACAAGGCGATCGAAGGAGCGCTCGCCGGGGCGCCGATGGCTACCTAAAAATCAGAGCTCGACCCCCGCTCTCCCCAGCAGCTGCTTCAGTCCTTCGAGCGGCAACGCCCCCGACTGGCGCGCTACTTCCTTCCCATTCTGAAACACGATCACGGTCGGAATCCCGCGGATGTTGAATCCCCCCGCGGTCTTCGACGAATGATCGGTGTTCAGCTTGGCTACCAGCGCCTTACCCTGAACGTGGGCCGCGAGTGCGTCTACCGCCGGCGCCATCATGCGACATGGCCCACACCAGTCCGCGTAGAAGTCGACCAGGACCGGAACGTCAGTCTCGTTCAGCGTTCGCGTAAAAGTGTGGTCGGTGAGCGTCAGGGGCCGCTCCAGCAGGATCGGCTTCGCGCATTTCCCACACTTGGGGCCGGCCGCCACCTTTTCTGAGTCAATACGATTCCAGGCCTCGCAGAACTGGCACCTGACGGTGATCGCACGGACGGTAGTGGCTTCGCCTGGCATCGGTCCTTTAGAGTGGGTGGCGAGTGAGGGTTTGCGATTCCACAACTGCAAATTTCGCCGCAGCCAGCGGTGCCCCCGGGCGGGACGCAGGCAGGGTGTCCAGGCCGTTGGAACCAGTGACTTGGAACCGAGCTACGGCCTGGACATGTCACACCCCCGGGCAAAGGAGCGTACGACCGCTGGAACCCTACTGAAAACGCGAAATCTGAGCTAGGTCACCCCGGTTAACCCCCTCAATTCGATTATAACTCCCGAATACCGCCGGTCCTGGGTGTGACTCAGCCGTAAGGAATTCGTCCATCTCCTATATAGAAGCATTTAATCACGCCGGCCCCGTGGATCGCTACCATGGGGACCAGGACGGAGGCAGCAAATGGGTACGCGCAGCACACGAAACAACCGTCAAATGATCCGCCGCGGATTCACCGTGATCGAGCTGATCCTGGTGGTCTCGATCATGGGCATCCTGGCCGGGATTGCCAGCCCCAAGATCTCGCGCATCGTGCGACACAACCGTGTAAATCGCGCGGCGATGGTCATCACTGCCGACCTTCAGAACGCCTTTGCGTCGGCCGCGCGCCAGCGCGAGCCGGTCAGAATCTCTGCTGACGCGAACACCAAGAGCTATCAGTTCGTCGATCGGAAAACGGGCCAAGTTCTGAGGATTCGCAGCTTCTACGGCGACACCTCGGAGTACCGCCTGTCGACCCTGACATTCACGCCCGCCACCATTGATGTATTCCCGACCGGTGTCTCGTCGACCGCGATTGTCGTGGACCTCGCCAACGGCGACTACTCCCGGCGGATAACTGCCTCGACCGCGGGCTTCATAAGGATGGTGCCAAAATGAGAATCTCACTTCGCCACAATGCCAATCCGCGCAACCAATTCGAAACGATCGGACCTCGAAAGGGCTTCTCCCTCATCGAAGTGATCGTGGCGATGGTCCTTCTCGCGATCGCCGTCTCGTCGCTCGCGAAGATGATGTATTCAGTGTCGCAGAGCTCGATGAAAGTGACCGGCTCTGCCTACCGTAACGGGGTGCTGATGCACGAGGTCAATCGCCTCATCGCCCTTCCATACGACTCCCTCGCCGTAGGCTCTCTGAGCTACTCGGCAACCAGCGGGGCATATCCGCACACGCGTGTCGTGACCATCACTGAGCCGGTCGCCAAGCTGAAAGCGGTCAAGGTCGTAGTTACCCCGTCCAACCCGCTCTACAAGCCCGATACCCTGCAGTTCACCAGGACCAACGCGAAGACGTCGAAGGTCCTTTGCACAATCTGCATATGAAAAACCACATGAGTCCTCGCCGCGGCTTCACGCTCCTCGAGCTGCTGGTCGGCATGGTCATCTTCGCGATCATCGGAGCGCTCTTTACAAAGCTGCTCACGACCCAGGGTCGGTTCTTCGACAAGCAGGGAATGGCCAACTCGGCGCGAAATGTGTCACGCGGCTCACTGAACCGCCTCGTCTCCGATTTTCGAATGATCGAAACTTCGGGCGGCGTCATTGCCGCGTCGGCGACTTCGCTGACGCTCCGCGTCCCCTTTGCTATTGGCGTGGTGTGCAGCAGCAACAGTGTATCTACGGCTGTGAGCATGCTGCCGGTTGACTCCGTCATCTACAACGCCCCAGGCTTCTACGGCTTCGCCTGGAGAAACGCGGTGACCGGGGTATACACGTATGTCGAAAACCCGGCGGCGCAGGACAAAACCACCGGACAGAACGCGTGCAACACCGCGGCGATCACCACGCTTCCCCAGGGCAGGGCAGCGAGGATCACACCGATAGTGGCCGGGTCGAGTCTGGGCACGCCGGTGTTTCTCTACCGCAGAATACGATACGAGTTCAAGGGATCGACCGCCGTTCCCGGCAAAGTCGGACTTTACCGGACCATCATCTTCCCGGGCGGAAGTGAGCAGACCGAAGAGCTGGTGGCACCCTTTGCCAGCACCGCCAGGTACAGGTTCTTCGTGACGGGCAACAACTCGACGGCGTACGACAATCCTCCTGCCGACCTCAAAACGATTCGCGGCATCGAGCTCAACCTCGATGGCCTGAGCGAAGTGAGGGCATCCGGACAAACAGCAAACGAGAAAGCACCCTTCACAACCGCGGTGTTCTTCAAGAACCGCACTACCTAGCCGAGAGGCTTTCACATGTCAGACACCATGGAACGTCGCGGATTCGCGTTGCCTACTTCAATCCTGGTCATCGCGGTGATGACCATCATGATTGCCGGAGGATTTTCTCTGGTAAGCGCCGAGCGGCGCTCGGTCTCCGACCAGAAAGCTCAGATCACCGCCTTCAAGATCGCGGAGGACGGTCTCGAGATCTTCCTGATCCGCCGCGATTCGCTCCTTCCCAATGCCGGGAAAGTCCCCGGTGCGAAGGACAGCGTTCGCATCAACTTCTCCAACGGCTATGCCGACGTCTCGCTGACGCGCATCCGGCCGGTGATTGGCTCGATGTCGGGTCTGTACGTAGCGCGCTCGCGCGGCGTCGAGACCGTCGGCACCTATGCCGGCACTCCGGAGGGAGTCCGGACCGTCGCGCAGTACGTGCTGTTCGAGCCGGCGCCGATGCAGGTCCTTGCCGGCTGGACCGCGCTGTCCGGCCTCGACAAGAATGGTGCGGCTGGAACGCTCGGCGGGTTCGATGCGTGTGGCGATTCGGCGGCCGTTGCCGGCGTTGCCGTGCCGTTGAATCCTGGATATACGGGCAAGACCACCGCTACGACGGGTGATCCGCCGGTCGACACGGTTACGGTTACGGAAGTTGCGATCGACTGGAACGCCATTGTCAACCAGGGTGCGATCCAGCCGACTATCACCATCCCGGGCGGCTCCTGGCCAACTGCTGCGCAATGGGCCGACACGACTTTTTACCCGATTATCCGCATCAACCAGGCGGACTTTACGCTGCCCAGTTCGGGGCGTGGAATGATAATCGTCACAGGGCACCTCACCATCAGCGGCAGTGTCGGCTGGAAGGGAGTAGTACTCGTCGGCGGGGATATCACCTCGAACGGTGACAACGGTATGCAGGGCGCGACGGTCAGCGGTCTGAACGTGAAGCTCGGCACCTACGTTCCGTCGTCCACCGCCA